>JBGCFL010000124.1:0-14921 GCA_045106975.1 Ekhidna sp.
CTACGTTCTTAATCATTACTAGCCCTTACAACATCAGTGTAATGGCCACAATCATCGCAGAACACATTACCGATAATACAGAGTACAAGGATTGCAAGATTCAATCTGCTGTGCTGGGTGAAACGAGGAAACTTATTGTCAAACTTCCAAATGGATATGGTCAAGAGGAGGATGTACAATATCCAGTAGTCTACGTGATAGGTAGCTCGGGACTAATGTCGCAAATAAGTAATGACGTAGATCTTTTGAATAGAACAGGGTATTTAGAAAAAATGATTTTAGTGTGCGTCACCACAGAAAATGCAAAGGGTAGAAGAAGAGACCTGACTCCACCTTTTCTTTTTCAAGAGCTGGATAAGAAAAATTCACCAAAAGGAGAGGCAGACCAGTTTCTTGAATATATAGAAAAGGAGGCAATCCCATTTGTGAATACAAAATTTGCGACGAACTCTGACAAATTGATTTTAGGCCATTCAAGGGAAGGTCTTTTCACCATGTATTCTATGATTGCCAGACCCGATTTATTCACCGGTCATATTGCACTCAGTCCTGCACTTTGGCGAGAAAATGAATTATTCATTGACAAAATGGGAGGCTTTCTTAACTCAAGGGATAGTTCAGGTGGGTTTCTATACATGAGCATAGGGGACGCTGAGGTGGCTAAAATGAAAAACGCTTTTGACAAGATGGGTAATCTTCTCTCAACAAGTAGCAACTCCCCTGAATGGATAAGTCAATACATAGAAGGAGCAACTCATCAGACTAATCATTATTTAAGTGCGACAATAGGAATAGTAAATTACTTTGATCGCAAGAAATTGAGGTAATAGATTGATTGGGATTTAAGTAGTTCTGTCGGAGATATATCCTACCTCTGACCGAACTACATTACTTTTTGTGCTTCAAGATGGAATTTCTATTATCTGACGAAACTTCTACGCATTGTTAA
Source organism: Ekhidna sp. (assembly GCA_045106975.1). GTDB lineage: Bacteria > Bacteroidota > Bacteroidia > Cytophagales > Cyclobacteriaceae > Ekhidna. Next base: position 950 of record JBGCFL010000124.1, read on the forward strand.
ACTCTACTGAGTTCCCACCTTCTTAGCAGTACACTCAACACTCCAAGCGCAATAGTTAAACAGCTCAATAGCACCAAGTATCCAGTAGAATGATAGAAAGCACCAAAATAATCAGTGAATGGGAGGCCATTTACGTTCATGTATGCAATGAAGAAGAACAGTACTTCGAAAAGGCGTTTTCCTCCTGTTGAGATACCAATAAACGAAGAGAGTGCTATGATGAACATAGCTCCAATAATAATTGATGCCAAGGCTATCAGATCTCCTAAAAACACGTAACGCAAAATTAGCGGGAGAGCTAATCCCATAGTCAATGTTACAGCCGCCAACCACTGAGCAGAAAGTACTCTCTGAACTGGTTTAAAGGATGAAAATATAAAATAATGCATATGATGGCTCTTCTCCTTCGTTACTAAATCCGCTAAGCGCTGAATCTGCAAAAACCAAAGGATAGGCAATGCCATTTTATGAGCAGGTTCGATAGGCATAAACATAAGTGCTATCATTCCACCAATATTCAACAACCAGAGCCATTTTGGTCCTTTGCGCAGCATCATGAGTAATTCCATTTTAAATACAGGAAAAATGCTCATGGTTTTTCCCACATTTGGAAGAATAGCAAGGTCAACTTCTTTTTGCAAAGTGGAATCCGGAATTTTCTGCTCAAGAGCGACTTTCTTTTTGCGGATATTTAGTGATTTCTTTAATTCAAACCTGTGAAAAAACTTACTAACAAGTAAAATTAGAAACAGTCCTGAAAGTGCCCATGAAATTCTGAATAATATATATGAAATGGGTGCATTTATGCCCGAAAATTCAAACCGCTTATCAAGTGATTTATCACTAAATATAAACCCCATATTCAGTTCATGACTTCCAGCAGATGGATCTAACTGGTCAACTTGCTTCTCCATTTCACGTGTAGGAAAATTGGTTCCGAAAGGATCACTAAATGCATCCATAGCATTACCTTGAACAAGTAACATCATAAACAAGACAAAGAATACTCCATTTTGAAGTATTGGTTTATTTCCAATGAGCACCTCTAGTACAACCGCCAAAGCAGAAATGAAAACAATGGAGGGAACGGGTATCAACAGATAGGCTGATAAAAATGGAGTAATCTCAAATGAATAGCCGCTTCCGTACATGAAGAAAAGTAAAATGCTTACGATAAGAATGAGCACTAAAACAGATAGAAGAATCAATAGATTTCCTAGAAATTTAGCAAGTAGATAATGGAAATTGGGAATACTTGTTGCGGCTATTATTTGACCAACATTGGTAGTTTGATCAATTCTAATACTACTGTTTATTAGATAATAACCAATTAGTGTTACAAAAACACTCGACATAATGGCCGACACATAACCGACCCAAGGAGCATTGTAATTTCCAAGATAGCCACCAATTCTAATGGTTGAGTAGGAGGAGTCCGGAGCTGGAATAAGCGTGTAAGCAAAAGCCAAACTCGCACAAACGATAATCAAAAATTGATAGCTGCGTACTCTTTGGAGATAGTCGTATTTAACTAAGGTAAAGATCCTATTCATATCAGTTTTTTTCGGTTAGATATAAATATGCGTCTTCCAATGTTGCTTCTTCTTTCGAATCTACATTGCTATCGGATTCGTCTATATAGCGAACTAAAACCTTTTCTTTTTTGCGGACAGTATTCACCAGTGTGTGACTGGACTTGAATTCATCTAAGCTTGATTTATCAATCAATTTCTCTGCTACTTTACCCCTCACGGTATTAATCATTTCGTCAAGATCATTCATAGCCAACAACCTTCCTTCTTTCATTATGGCAACAGAGTCAGCGATAGTATCTATGTCTGAAACAATATGAGAAGAAAGAATAACGATAGCATCATTGGCAAGTTCAGCAATCAAATTTCTGAAACGAACTCTTTCTTGAGGATCTAAACCCACTGTTGGTTCATCGAAAAGGATAACCTTCGGATTGTTCAACAAGGCCTGAGCAATGCCTACTCGCTGCTTCATTCCTCCAGAATATGTTCCAATGGGTCTTTTGGCATTCTCAATCAAGTTCAACCCTTCTAAAAGGCCTTGAATACGTTCTTTTAAGCCAGAACCGCCCACACCTTTCATGGCTGCCATATAATTCAAAAACTCATAAGCGTTAAGGTTTGGGTAAACTCCAAAATCTTGAGGTAAATAGCCTAGCTGTTCACGCATTACGTTCGGTTGCTTGGAGATGTCCTGACCATTCAATTGGATGGATCCTTCAGTCGGTTGGCTTATGGTAGCAATCATCTTCAACAAGGTGGATTTCCCTGCTCCATTTGGACCCAAAAGACCAAGGATTCCATTCTCTAATGATAATGAATAGTCTTTCAATCCATATTTACCATTGTTGTATTTCTTGGATAGGTTTTGTATTTCCAGCTTCATGGTTAAATCTTATTGTTAAAGTGATTTAAGGCTTTGCATCCTTTCACTGTTTAATGATTAGACATCAGTTCTATTGCTATTGTTACAGTAAAGAACTGAAATAATTTTTATTAATCTAATATTTCCTAAGGTTCGATTTACTAGGAGCGTGGTGGTTAAGGTTGGCTCTCGCAATTCATGAATCATGATAGTGAGATTAGGATTCAACATCGAATTTTATTTAGCAATCATCGAACAATAACATGTCCGAAATTGTACGTCTGAAAAAAAGTGAAATAAGCTAACTTATTGATTATAAGAGCAATACAATTATTGGCATCCTTTGTGGCATAAGAAGAGCAGTATCTAACTATTGATTCAATGTATACATCTATCAAGCTCTTCCTAAGGACTCTCAAACGAAAAAAGCTTTACTCTCTCATCAACATTGTAGGACTTTCTCTGGGCTTTTTGTGTGCCACACTTATTTTCCTTTACGTTGAAAATGAGACGAGTTATGATACCTTTCATGAGAAAGGAGATAGAATTTATAGAGTCAACCAAACGTTTATTTGGGGAGATGATAATCCTAATCAATTTGCATCTACAGGGCCTGGTGTTGCATATGCTATATCTGAAGAAATACCAGATGTAGATCAAGTTGTAAGAGTGCATGAGCCATCTCTACTTCCAATTACTCTTAAGAACGGCTCACAAGAAAGAGTATTCAATAGTGAGACAATACTGGCTGCCGATTCCAATTTTTTTCAAGTGTTTTCTTATCCTATGCTCTATGGGGATCGCATAAATGCTTTGAAACATCAAAACACGGTAGTGCTAAAGTATCAAGTCGCACAGAGATTTTTTGGAGACACCAATCCTATTGGGAATTTCATTGAGTTGGGTGATGGAGCAAAAAAGGAGCTGTATGAGGTGACAGGTGTATTATCAGATTTTGATGACAACACTTATATAGACTTTGATATGATTGTTTCAATGAACAGTATAGATTTAGTCAAGGATCGTGATTGGAGCTGGGTCTGGACCATGTTTGAAACCTTCGTCGTGCTAAATGAAAACTCCTCGGAGGAGCAGTTACAAGAGAAATTGAATCTTTTACCTCAGAAGTATGCCACTGAGACATTGAGAATCATGGGATATACCTATGAGGAATACATCGAAGCAGGTAAAGAATGGAACTTGTATTTGCAAGCATTCACTGGTATTCATCTCAATTCATCTAATGTGTACAATAGAGTAGGAGGATCGGGCAATTTCAAGGTTGTGCTTGCATTGGTTGGTTCTGCCATTTTCGTGGTGCTTCTTTCATGTATCAATTTCATCAATCTAACTACCTCCCAATTTACTACTAAGGCGAAAAGTGCAAGCCTTCGCAAGATATTGGGAAGCAGTAGCACAGCACTACAAAAAGTGTATTTCGGTGAAGCTCTTATGTTTTGCACATTATCATCATTGCTTAGCTTAGGACTGATATATTATATTTTACCCATATTCAATCAGACTGTTGGCTTGGATCTAAGTTTTTCATTGATTAGTCATCCATACTATATACTCCTTCTAGTAGTATTGGTACTGGTTGTTAGCTCCATTGCAGGCTTATATCCTGCTTTATTCTTCTCAGCTTTCAAGCCTATTCAGGCAATGAAAGGAGAATTGAAAAGTGGTAAGTCAGGGATTCGATTGCGGAATGTGATGATGGTCGTTCAATATTCACTATCACTTTTATTGATCATCTGCTCTTTGACTGTTTATCAGCAACTTCAATATGTATTCAATACAGAAATGGGCTTCAAGAAGGATAATGTGATTACGGTCAATAATGCGCATTGGACTCATGGAGAAGGGGGATCGCTAGAAACCCTAGCGAATGAACTTTCTCAAATAAATGGAGTGACAAAAGCTTCTATTTGTGATGCGACTCCACTCATGGTGTATAATGGTGATGGGTTTTATCAAGAAGACCCTAATGCTGTTTCAGTATCACTCAACTACGTATTAGGAGATGAAAATTATACCAACCTTTTTGAGCTAGATTTATCCACAGGTCGCTCATTTAATAAATCCTTTTCAGATGATGTAAATGGGGTCATCCTTAATGAAACAGCAGTAAAGACTCTAGGATGGGATCTCGATGAAAGTATTTTGAATAAAAAATTAGAAAATTGGACGGGTAAGTATCATGTAATCGGGGTAATCAAAGACTTTCATTATTGGTCTATACAAGCTCCAATTCAGCCTTTTGCTATTTTTCATTCATCATCCAATGCTCAGGGTGATAGACCTTTAAGTAGAGTTGCGCTAAATGTAAATACACAAAATGCTGAAGAATTTGATCAACTGATTAGTAGCCTAGAGAATACGTGGATGGAGTTTGCCGGAAATAAACCTTTTGAATATTCGATCCTAGATCAAATATTCGCTTCTGATTATGAATCAGAAGCGCAATTCAGTAAAATAATCACTGCCTTCGCCATTCTGACCATCATCATTGCGTCTTTAGGATTAATAGGTATGGTGATTTTTTCCATAGAGCAAAAACTTAAAGAAATTGGAATTCGAAAAGTTTTAGGAGCTTCATCATTTAGCATTGTCACCATATTTACCCAAGGCTATGTTAAGCTATTAGTAATCGCATTGATCATTTCAAGCCCAATTGGATACTATTTTATGGAAAATTGGCTTAGTGACTTTGACTATAGAATAGAGGTATCACCCACTATATATTTAGTCTCAGGATCAATCTTATTGCTGCTGTCTGCTAGTATTTCAATTTATCATTCATTGAAGGCTTCATCAATGAATCCAGCAGAAGTATTAAAAGATGAATAACTAGCCTTGTGCTTTAAGGATTTTGATAGCTTCATCTACATGTTTTTGTGCAAAAAACTCTGAGTGAAAAGTGTGGATGATTTTTCCTTCTTTATTAATCACGAATGTAATTCTCTTCGTTAGCAAGCCAAACCTAACGGGAACCCCAAATGCTTTCATTGCTGATTTCTTCGGATCACTTAGAAGTATAAAAGGCAATGATCGGTCAGTAGCAACACTAGCATGAGAATCAACTGAGTCGAGACTGATACCAATCACTTCGGCACCCAAGTCTTGAAATTCTTCGTAGCTGTCTCTAAAAGAACATGCTTGTGCAGTGCACACCTTAGTATTGTTCTTAGGGTAGAAATAGATGACTAAGTTTTTTTCTCCAGTAAATTCAGTAAGAGATACGGTATCTCCATTTTGATTAGGAAGTGAAATGTCAGGTAATTGATCTCCTTTTTTTAGCATTTTTCTTTGTAAACGTGATGAGTAAAAGAGGTAAAAGCGTCAAGTCAATGACTAGAGCAATTACCAATGATAGGCTTACAAAAAGTCCCAAATAAAAAGTAGCTCCGAATTCGGAGAAAAGAAACAATCCAAAGCCAGCAATCATAATGATAGATGTAATCAACATGGCGCTACCAGCGTGCTTAAAAGTTTCTTTCATTCGATAGTAAGAGTCTTCATTAGGATTTTTTAAGTAATAACTCATCATGTGAATAGTATCATCCACGGCTATGCCAAAAGCAATGGTGAATATGATACTAGTTGTCATTTTAAGAGATATACCAAGCCAACCAAGTACACCAGCAACCATCAAAAGGGGTATAAGGTTTGGAATTAAACTGATAATCATCAATTTGAAAGACTTAAAGTAGATTCCTAATATCAATCCTATGATTCCAATAGCAAATAGAAGGCCCTTGATGAGATTTCTTGACAAAAGTCCGTGACTCTTATCGATGAGGAAGGTTGTTCCCGTAATTCGGTATGAAATGATATCGTGATCTATATTTTGACCTAAATAGGAGAGGAGTTTTTCATTTCTTTGGTCGGTTTGAAATGATCCTATCTCTGGAAAGAAACCGATAACTCTAGCTGCTTTTTTATCCTTTGTAATAAGTTTTGTTAGTCTTTTCGGATCAATCCTATTGATTAACTTCCTAGCAGCATCATAGCTTTGTTGATCTTCAGGATAACCATAAAATTGGTTTAACCCTCCATTTCCCGCCTGATTCATGTATTTCAGAAGGGTAGATGGCGATCTTGTATTGGTAAGTGGGAAACTATCAGCTAGATAATTTTCGATGATAAGTAGTTGATCCATCACCTTTTTATCCCAAATACTTAAACTAGTATCGCTTACTTCTACACGCACTTCATAAGGCTTTGATCCTCCGAAATGTTTATCTGAAAATTCAAAATTTTGTCGTACTTCAGATTCTTCTGGAAGGTCATCAAGCAAAAAAGAGTTGACTCTAAGATTAGAGATGCCTGGAATAAGTGCTAGAATAATAATAGTAATGACGGTCATTACGGTTTTTTTATTCCTGAGAAGAAAGTGTAAAAAAGATATAGGCACTTCTACTACTCGTTTAGACTCCTCAAATGATGTAAATATCGATATAAGAAGACCGAAAGTGAAAGTGATGATGAATGCTATTAATACACCCAAACCAGCAAAAAGACCTAGAAATTGAACCGGTTCAGTATTGATGAAAAGTAGGCTTAGAAAACCAATGGCTGTTGTTACTGAAGTAAGAAGAGTTGGTGTCCAAACTATTCCTACAGAATACTGCATTCTTTTGAGTTTGGTTTGGCCTTTAGTCTTTTGCATAGCATTCATTAGATGTACTGCATCTGACATAGAAACGAACAATATAATGGGAGGCAAAAGCGAACTCAAAAGATTGATTTTAAATCCTAGAAAACCCATAAGCCCAAACAGCCAAATAATGGATAATAAACTAATACAGAATGGAAGTAATGCTACTTTGAAATTTCTGAAGATGATTAGGAGCAGAATCAAACTGAGAATGATTGACGCAATTAAGAATTTATTGAAATCTGTTTGTATAAACTCAATAAACACATTTGTAGCGGTCAATTTGCCTACCATTCTAATGTTATCAATGCCGTATTTATCAGCTCGCTTTTGTACGGCATCTAAAAGGTTTTTGCTTCTATTTTGATCATCAAATTGAGCATGCTCCAATACAATACATAATGCATTTACTCCATTGCCAAAGGATGCTCTATAGAATTCATTTTCAAATATTCTTGTACTATCAGAGATGTATTTTACTGGTTTTTCTGGATGGATAAGAGGAAATACCACCACTCCAGTTGGGCTTCTTACCACATGGTTCATGGATAGAGGAGAAAACACACTTTCTACATCTACAATATGATTGAGAGAGCTTTCAAAAGCAGTCGCATTGACAAGAAACTCTTCTTCAAATAAACCATTTTCTCTTTCTAAAATGATTTGTAAAAAATTATTATCATAACCAAATTGTGCTTTATGTATCTCATAGGCTTGGCTATCTGGATCATCACGTGGAAAAAATTTCTCTAATTCAAAATCGAATGCTAGATATTGAAGGTTCCAACCAAGAAAACTTGTTGTAATCACTAAGAATAAAACAAGCATAACCTTTCCTTTAGTGCTCATAAGAGCAGCTATGTAGCTATTTCGTATGTTTCTTAAGAGATCCAATTAATTCTTTTTATTGTGAATGAAATGCACTGATTTCATCTTATTGTCCCAACTATTCAGTTTAATTTTGGTGCCAAACTACGATCAATATGCAACAATACCTCGGCTTAATGCAACATATCCTGGATAATGGCACTCAGAAAGGTGACAGAACAGGAACGGGTACCAAAAGTGTCTTTGGATATCAGATGAGATTTGATTTGAGTAAAGGCTTTCCTTGCATCACAACAAAGAAATTACATCTGAAATCAATTATTCATGAACTTTTATGGTTTTTGAAAGGTGATCAAAACATCAAATATCTGAAAGAAAATAAGGTCAGAATCTGGGATGAATGGGCAGATAAAGATGGTAATTTGGGACCAGTCTATGGTGTGCAATGGAGAAGTTGGAAAACACCAGATGGAAAAGAGATTGATCAAATTAAGAATTTAATAAACGGAATAAAGAATAACCCTAATTCTCGTAGGCACATAGTGAGTGCTTGGAATGTGGCAGATGTCGATCAGATGGCATTACCTCCGTGTCATACTATGTTCCAATTTTATGTAGCGGATGGTAAGTTAAGTTGTCAGCTCTATCAGCGAAGCGCTGATGTTTTCTTGGGTGTACCATTCAATATTGCTTCTTATGCACTATTCACAATGATGGTAGCTCAGGTCTGTGATTTAGAGCCAGGCGATTTTGTTCACACATTTGGTGACGCTCATTTATACTCTAATCATATGGAACAAGCTCAATTACAGCTGTCCCGTGAAGTGAGAAATTTACCACTCATGGAAATCAATCCAGAAGTAAAAGATATCTTTTCGTTCACAATAGACGATTTTAAGCTTTCTAACTACGATCCGCACCCTCACATCAAAGGTGCTGTAGCAGTGTAACATTTATCACGTTAAAATTGTCTTCTGATATTAAGCTTTAATCATGGCAGAAAGTAGCGGCATATTCGATATGATTGGTCCAGTAATGATTGGTCCATCCAGTTCTCACACAGCAGGTGTTGTAAGAATAGGTAGAGTTGTAAATCGTATTTTGGGTGACATAGCGGAAAAAGCTGATATCACCTTCTACAATTCATTTGCAAGAACTTACGAAGGACACGGTAGCGATAGAGCCATTTTGGCTGGATTAATGGACTATCATACAGATGACGCCAGAATAAAAAAGGCTTTAGCCCTAACCAAGGATGTGGGTCTTTCGTACACGTTCAAGTCTATAGGTAGTGCGTCTACTTTCCACCCAAATTCAGTTCGAGTGATTGCGACCAAGGGTGAAAAGACTGTAGAGGTGCTAGGTGAGAGTAGAGGTGGTGGAGTTATACGAATTAAAGAAGTAAGTGGCTTTGATTCAAACTTCACAGCTAGCATGCATACGCTGATAATAGAAGCTGACGATACTAAAGGTAGCATCGCATTTTTCACTGAGGTATTATCTCAAGATGAGTGCAATATTGCCACCATGACGGTTTCTAGAAAAGGTAAAAATGATTTGGCATGCCTGATCTTAGAAATGGACTCGGGTATTGATGATATAACGCTGCATTATTTGAAGAAAAGGAAATGGGTGCACAATGTCATTTACATTCCAGACATAGATAGATAATAGAAATTGACGATTGCTAAAGCAAATTATTATGCAGTTGATGATTACTCTTGAAAAGAGATAACACCATCTGAAAGGACAAAGTATAAGAAATGAAAAAACTAATTATTACCTCGTTATTATTTACCAGTCTCTTTGCATTAGGTCAGCAAAAGAGAATGCTTTCGCTTGAGGAGTGTATTGATATTGCAGTTGAAAACAACTTGACTGTTCAGAGAAGTGAACTTAATCTAACATCCTCTGAAATTTCCTTAATGCAAGCCAAAGCGGCTCGATATCCAAACCTAAATGCGGGAGGTAGTTACGGTTACAGTTGGGGTAGAGGGATTGATCCTACAACTAATCAGTTTACAACACAAAGAATAGGTTTCAATGGATTGAATGCATCTAGTGGAGTAACATTGATTAACGGATTTCAAATTAATAATACAATAAAGCAAAGTAGACTCAATCAAGAGGCTTCCGAATACGATTTATTAAAAGCGATTAATGATATTTCATTAAATACTTCACTGAATTATCTAAATGTGATATTCAATAAAGAGCTTTTGGAAAATTCCAGATTTGTATTAGAATCTTCAAAAGAACAGCTAAGTAGGACTGAAAAATTAGTAGAATCAGGAGCTCTTCCAATTTCTAATGAGCTACAGTTGATTAGTCAAGTTGCCACTAATGAGGTGAACTTAATCAACGCTGAAAATAATTTAGATTTAGCTGTTTTGGCTTTGAAACAAGGATTGCTATTGCCACCAGGCGAAGAGATTGATATAGTCATTCCAGAAATAGAGGTAGATCAAGCAGAGGTGGAAGGAAATACAGTAAAAGAGGTATATGAGGTAGCACTTGCTAACCAGCCTGAAATTCAGAGTGCCGATTTGAGAGTGGAAAGTGCGAGAGCAGGGGTAGAAGTAGCAAATGGAGGAATGCTTCCTAGTTTAAGTCTTAATGGAAGTTTAAACACAAATTACTCTGATCTATTTACAGAACGTTTTGTTTCCGATGGCTCGGTGACTATTCAAGAAAATGTACCTACAGGTTTGATAACTGCAAACAATGTAGCAGTACTTCAATCTTCAGTTGAAATACCAAATGGTTCTATTGAAGAATATGGAGTATTTGACCAGTATAGCGATAACCTTAGTAAAAGGCTATCACTAAACTTAAGCGTCCCAATATTTAATGGATTTCAAACAAAGGCGAATATCCAACGATCCAAAATAACTCAGCAGCAAGCAGAAATTTCTGCTACAGAAACGAGAAACGTTCTCTATCAAACAATTGAGTCATCTTATAGAAATGCTTTAGCTGCTGCTAAAACATATAGTGCTTCACAGAGACAAGTAGAAGCACTCGAAGAAACCTTTAGAGCTCTTGAAAATCAGTATAATCTAGGAGCGTCCAACTTTACAGACTTCCAAGTAGCAAGTAACAACTTGTTCCAGGCTCAAACAGATCTTTCTAGAGCTAAATATGATTTCATCTTTAAGTTGAAAGTATTAGAGTTCTATCAAGGAAAAAAACTAACATTCTAAAAAACGATCACCGATCAATATTTCAAATAATCATGGCTAAAAAGAAAAAATCAAGCAACAAAATTTTATATATCCTAGGTGGTGTAGTGGTAGTCTTAGTGCTATTTGCTGTTATCGGTAAATCACAAGGATGGGTTGGGCAAAAGAAAAAGATGGAAGTAGAAGTCTCAAAAGCAGAGAAAGCTACCATCATTGAAAAAGTGAGTGCCTCAGGGGCTGTACAACCTGTAATAGAAGTAAAAATGAGTCCAGAAGTGTCGGGAGAGATTATTGAGCTTGTTTTAGAAGAAGGAGATTCTGTAAGCAAGGGAGATTACATCATGAGGTTGCGTCCTGATAATTTCCAATCTGCACTGGAAAGAGCAGAAGCTAATTATAGTGTACAACTGGCTAATCTGGGACAAACTAAATCAGGTGAAAGAAGAGCACAAGCCAACTTTATAAGAGCTGAACAAGACTTTAAAAGACAGAAAAATCTTTTCGATCAAAAAGTAATTTCTGAATCTGACTATCAATTAGCAGAGGCCAATTTTGAGATTGCAAAACAGGATTATGAGTCATCAAAACAAAGCGTAAAAGCATCTCAGTCTAGTGTGAAAAGTGCGAAGGCTACAGTAGATGAAGCTAAAGAGAACTTGAGATTGACAAGAATCACTGCTCCAATGAGTGGTATCGTTTCCAAACTAGCTGTAGAGCTTGGAGAGACTGTTTTAGGAACATCACAGTTTCAAGGAACGGAAGTCTTAAGAATTGCTGATCTATCAAAAATGGAAGTCAGAGTAGATGTTAACGAAAATGATATCATTCGAATCAAAGAAGGAAATAAGGTAATTATCGATGTAGATTCTTATTCTTATATGGATAAGACCTTTGAAGGAGTAGTAACACAAATTGCGAATACAGCGAATGATAAAATTTCATCAGATGCAGTAACTGAGTTCGAAGTACGCATTCAAATTCTTAATAAGTCTTACCAAGATCTAATTAAGCAGGAAGGTATTAGATATCCATTTAGACCTGGTATGACTGCTAGTGTTGATATTGTAACAGAAACCAAGAAAGACATTCTTACTGTTCCTTTAGCTTCTGTAACTACCAGAGTAGATAAAGACGATGAAGAGGATGGGAACGAAAGCGATGAAGATGAGGATGTAAAAGAGATAGTTTTCTTGATGCAAGATGGTAAAGCTGTTAAAACGGAAGTAGAAACAGGAATTAGTGATTTTGATAGAATTGAAATTTTAAGTGGACTTGCAGAAGGAGAGACAATTGTTTCTGGCCCTTTCTTAGCTGTATCAAAAAGGCTGAAAGATGGTGATGATATCGAGGAGAAAGAAGATAAGAAAAACGATAAAAAAGAAGACTAATTATTCTTGAAATAAAGATTTAAAATCCCGTCTAGAGCGGGATTTTTTTTTGATTTAGAATACTACAAGCGTTACTAATTGTATGTACCACCTTCTCAGAAGCCTCTTACATCTTTGTTTATGATGCCTATGATGCCTGATTTTACATTATCCTGCAGTAGCACATAAAATACATATAAGCATACTAGCTATATATTTTGATTGCTATAGAATGAATTGGAGTTTAAAAAAAGATAAACTGTACGATTTATTGAATAGATAAAATTCTGTTGTTGATAGAAACAAAAAAAGGAATGCTGAATTAATTCAACATTCCTTTCTAGTAAAATAAAGAATCTGTTACTCGTCTAACTTCACAGCGTCTACTTCTGCTTCTTTCACTTTTTGATTGAACTCAGAAATACTTGTTTCAAAGATCTTATTTAGCATAGCTAATTGCTCATCAATCAAACCTGTGACTTCATCGTAGAATGCCAAGGATGAATCAGTTGGTCTATTATCCCCAACTCCCGCCAAAGAGGCTAGATGTCCCAATTTATTGTTTAGTCTAATAGGAAAGTTTAATGGATCTTGTCCACTCTCATTCTTCGTTTGATAGAGTGTTTTCTCTATTTCACTCATCTCCTTGATGATTTCTTTTCCCATTTTGCTTATATCATCATTGTCAGCTTTTGCCATCACATCATTGATCTGTGCTTTTGCTTTTCTGATATTGATGATTCCTTCATGCGTCTCAGTAAGTTTATCTCTTACCTTCATCATGAAATCAAACTGAGCTTGCAAATCAGCTTGCGTTGCACTTCCTCTTGGATCTTTTAGTAATTTGAAGTCATGAATGGTTTCAACTCCATTCACAGACATATTTACTTTGTAGTCACCTGGAGTAGCCATCGGTCCGCCAGTTGTTGCCCACCAAAGAATCATACCATCAAAGGTCTTGGCTCCATCGTATCGCATATTCCAGTTCATAGTATTGAAACCTTCTTTAACGCTTAATGCTCCTTCTTTTTCCTTTTTGTTTGGATGGGTAGAGAAACGTTTTATTAAATCACCATCTGCCTCATGAAAGCTAATTGCTATGGTATCTGTTTTTGCTGTGTCTTTAACAAAATAATTCACTAACACTCCACCAGGATGATTTGCGCCTGCAGTCTTAGAAGTTCGTCCATTTCCACCACCCATTCTATAACTATCCATAGGTTTGAACAAGTGATGCTGTTTTCCTGCAACTTCATCATTCAACTGATGAAGAGGAGTGAGGTCATCTATTAACCAGAAACTTCTTCCTTGCGTAGCAGCGATCAGATTGTTATTCTTGATTATTAAGTCAGTAATTGGAACTAAAGGAAGATTCATTTGAAATGGCTTCCAGCTTGCACCATCATCAAATGAAACATACATTCCTGCTTCTGTACCAGCATACAATAATCCTTGTTTCATTGGATCAGCTCTTAACACTCTTGTGAAATGTTCTGATGGAATCCCCGAAGTGATTTTAGTCCAACTTTGACCGTAAT
>JBGCFL010000125.1:0-18131 GCA_045106975.1 Ekhidna sp.
TTCACTTGGCACAATAATTCCTGCTTTATTAGGTGCACTCAGCTTAATAGTGATTTCAGATGAATCAATATTTCCTAGCATCTCTACTAAGAACTTGGCATTGAATCCAATCTCTAAATCTTCTCCATCATGCTCACATGACAAGCGTTCGTTTGCTTCGTTAGAGAAATCAAGATCTTCTGCGGAAATCATCAACTCACTACCTGTTATTTTCAATCTAACTTGATGAGTGGTTTTGTTAGCGTAGATAGCAATTCTTTTCAATGAACTCAAAAGTTCATTTTTCTTTACGACTACATTATTCTCATTGTCTAAAGGAATAACATTCTCATAATCAGGGAAACGCTCATCAATCAAACGACAAATCATTTTTACTTGATTGAAACTGAAGAATGCATTAGAAGCATTGAATTCTACATTCACATTCGTCATCTCTGAAGGTAAAGTCGCCTTCAATAGCGTCAACGCTTTTCTAGGGATAATCATAGAGTGCCCCATATCGGAAACCACATCTACCCTTCTGTATCTTATTAGTCTGTGACTATCAGTAGCTACGAACGTAGTATTCGTCTCATCTAACTTCACATAAACACCTGTCATCGCAGGTCTCAATTCGTCGTTAGAAGTTGCGAAAATCGTATTATTTATTGCCGTGCTTAGTACAGCAGAAGAAATATTGACTGAGTAACCATCAGAAACTGTAGGAATCTTAGGAAAATCAGTTGCGTTCTCACCGGCTAGTTTATATCGTCCATTGTCAGAATTGATCTCAATACTGTAAGTGTTGTTGTCAATAGAAAATGTAACAGGTTGCTCTGGCAAATTTCTTAACGTTTCCAACAAAATTTTTGCTGGAATAGCAATGCTACCATCTTCTTTCGCCTCTACTTGTAGCTCTGTAATCATACTTGTCTGAAGGTCAGAAGCGGTTACAGTTAGGTTTCCGTCACTTATTTCAAAAAGGAAATTCTCTAAAATTGGCACGACAGGATTAGTCGTAATCACACCATTGATGGCTGCAAGTTGCTTAAGTAGATAGGAAGATGATACTATAAATTTCATATTGTTCTTAGTTCTAATGAGTTAGGGTCGCTCAATTGGAACGCAAATTTAAGCACAAAACGTGAGAAATTATTGCTTTGCGGAGAGACGATCTTAGAAAAATACAAATTCGATTTTCACCAAATAAATCAGTGTATTCTGGTATTGAATTAGTTGAACGAATACACTAAAATTGGCCATGCGTTTATTTACCACTCTCCTACTCCTTCTTGTGGCTAGTCAACTAATTAGTCAATCATTTCCTGAAAGACCCAATGCCTATTCCGCAGACAGCCTTCGAATTGGCGAATGGATCACTTTCTATGATAGTCTTGGGGAGGAAGTAACTAGAGACTCATTGAATATTTCTCACTATTGCTTAATGGAGATTAATAGAGGCAAACCCTTTGGACAGATAGAATGCTTTTATGAAAATGGCATTCGAAGCTGGACTGGTAGAATGATATCCATAGATCCTGAAATAAAACAAGGAATAGCACTGGGCTATCACAAAAATGGAACACTCTGGAGTAGAGCTTTTTATGAGAATGATACCATACAGGGAACGTATACAAGTTACCACGATAACGGCATATTAGAGACAGAAGGAGAAATGGTTGATGGAAGGAAAGTAGGAGAATGGACTTTCTTCTATGAAAATGGAAATCCCATTGGAACTATAGGATATGTCAATGGACAGGAAGATGGAGAAGTTTTAATCTTTTACGATAATGGGAAAATTAACTCTAAAGGGAAAATAGCAAATGATCTGAGTCAGGGTTACTGGGAAGTGTTTTACAAATCTGGTGTATTGGCCAATAAAGGACATTATGAAGATGGGAAAAGATATGGCAAATGGACTTATTACCATGAAAATGGTAAAGAAAAGGAAGTAGCATTTTATAAAAATGATGTAGAAAATGGTGCCGCCAGTTACTATTTTGAAAACGGCAATCTTCAAAGTCAAGGCACTTACGAAAATGGACTAGGAGAAGGCAATTGGAAGTACTATCATGAAAATGGGCAACTTAGTAGCGAGGGGCTTTTAAAAAAAGGTTTGTATCAGGGTACTTGGGTAGACTTCTATGCAAATGATCAAAAAGAATCTGAAGGAAACTACACCGATGATAAAAAAGATGGATTGTGGGTATACTACTTCGATAATGGACAATACAATCGGGAAGTCAACTGGAAAATGGACAAGGAAAATGGCCCTATTATATACTACTATGACAATGGAGTCCTAAATGCTCAAGGAGAATACGTAGATGGTGTAAAACATGGAAAATGGGAATATTACCTCACCAATGGCGCTCTTCAAGGCATAGAGAATTACAAACATGGTGTTCAGCATGGATATAAGGAATATAGAAATACGGAAGGAAAGCTTGTAAACAGAGGCAGTTACATAGAAGACAAACGAAATGGCGTTTGGGAATTTTTCTACGAGAACGGGCAGATGTCTTCAAGCGAAATGTATGAAGATGGAGTTTCTCAAGGTCCCGTTACGGCATTCTATGAAAATGGACAAATGAAACGTGAAGGAAGTTATCTTAATGATGTACGAGAAGGACTATGGAAATTCTACTATTCCAACGGTCAATTGTCTGCCATAGGAGATTACAAAGAAGGTAACTCGACTGGCACTTGGAAATACTATTTCGACAATGGAGCAAAGAAAAGTGAAGGACAAGAGTTTGCAGACAAGAAATTTGGAGAATGGAATTTTTACCGTAGAAACGGGAATTTGAAATCCAAAGAACCATATGTAAATGGACAAGCTCATGGTATGCTTACATTTTATGATACGCTAGGAAATTTCAAATCGAAAGAGCGCTATATCAATGGAGTGGGGCAAACTTTTAGCACTTTTTATGACAGTACAAATAACCTTGCTAGTAATGGAAAGTTTGAGTTAGCAGAACAAACCTTGCAAGCTGCTGAAAAGGCGTATTATGAAGCTTTCTCAAAAGATGGTCTAAAAAAGACAGATCTATATGAATTGCATGCTCTGTTTTATCGAAAAAAAGGAGACTACAAAAAAGCCATTAAGTATATGAAAAAGGCTTTGAATCATGTATTAAAATTCAAAAGTGACACATCCATTTGGTACACTGCAACTCTTGATGATCTAGCAGATGTCTACACCGATATGGAAGATCATGAAAATGCTAATCTGACCTATGAAAGAGTACTTGCAAAAATAAAAGAACGACCCTATGGTATACGATCCAAGGAGTACGCTAATGCTGTTAGATTTCATGCAATAACATTAATGAACCTAAACCGACATGCAGAAGCGATCAAATTACTTGAAGCGGATCTTGAGTTTAGAAAAACATTACCCAACCAAAATATCAATATCGCTGCTAGTTATGTCAACATAATAGATGCTCATTATCCTAACTTATCACCAGAACTAGACACTGCCATTGAAAAGTCTATCGCTTTTCACAAACAAAATAAACTATTAGAAAGGTGGAGTTACTCAAACTCCTTTTACTTCAAAGCGCTAGTTCAAAGAGATAGAAATCAAAGGGACTCTGCATACGCAAGCTTTAATTCTTACGTAGAGCTCAACTCTCAGATCAAGGATACAGTAAGTGTCCGATTTGCCAATGCACTTATCAACTTGGGGAATTATCATTATTCCAAATTGGAATACGATCAAAGTAGGCCATTCTACAATCGAGCAATGCTATTAGCAGAGAATAGTATAATCAAGAATTCATGGGTATACATGAGTGCACTGGTTTGTATCTCAAATCAATTTTGGGCTGACAGAGACTATGAAAATACTCTTCTCTATAACAAGCGGATATTAAGTCTAGCTCTTCCAAAATCGGATACCTCCCGTATTGGTCAGGCATACTCAGGCATAGCACTTGCTTACGATAATATGGGAATTGAGTACATAAAGAAAGCCCGAGAGAATCATCTGAAATCAATTCAAGAGTTATCAAAATACAAAAAATACAATACTCATTATATCAACTCCAACTTGCATTATGCTAATCATTTAGAGCAAAATGATTTAGACAATGATCAATATAATCTTCTCCTTGAGATAAAAGACCAACTGATTTCTTTTGAAAAAATTGATTCCTTTCATCTTTATAGAGTTTACTTAAGTCTTGCTGATAATTTTTATCACACGTATAAGTATGATTCCGCATTGATTTACGCATCAAAGATCATAGAAGAGTTGAAGGAAAAGCCTGGCAAAAGTCTGCAGCAGTATTTACATGCCTACAGAACTGCTGGAAATGTTTATTCTGACAAAAACGATAATGAAAATGCCAATACCTATTATCTATCTGTCTTATCTGAAACAGAAAAGTATTTGGGTAAAGAGAATGATTTTTATGCATTTGCACTCCAAGATATAGCTGATAATTTTGCTGATGCCAACAATCACACTTCAGCTATTCTATACTATGAGCAAGCAATAGAAATAGAAGAATCTCGTAAAGGGGAATGGACAGCCCTGGATACGAGAATTGATTATGCTGAAGAGTTAATAAGTCTAGATAAGTATGATAGTGCACTTTCTTTACTCAATGGAATTCAACAGGCGTATATTAATCTAGATCAGGAATATACCGATGATTATATATCATGTCTGAAGATAAAAAGCAGGGCGCTTGAAAGATTGAATAAAATACAAAATGCAGAAAACGAACTTCTAAAAGGATTGGACATAATAGAGGAAATGTATTCCTACGACAACATTGGTTATGCCTCATATATTCGCAGACTTGGACAATTTTATTTACGAAATAATGAGCCTGAGTTAGCTTATCAGTATGTAGCTCCAGCTATTGACATTATCAAAAGCACTTATGGTGATGAAGAAACGATCTATGCGTGGTATGCGGAAACTGTAAGTGAAGTGCTTTACAATCTTGACAATTCCGCAGAAGCTGTTAACCTACTAGAGAAAGCGATTAGCATCTATCAAGCGAAGATTGGAGAGGAACAAGATTATATGAATGCGTCATATGATTTAGGTCAAATCTTGGCCTCAATAGGACAGTATGAAAAATCAATAGATGTACTGAATAAAGAAAGAAATGCTGTGCGCAAAAAACATGGAAGGTATTCTCATTCCTATGCGTCAAGGACTAGAGAAATTGCAAGGACCTACCTACTCTGGAATAAAAATTTGGAAGGTTTAAAGGAATTAGAAATGGCGAAAAACATATACGATACTATCGGAGCAGAGTCTTCCTATTATGCACGTATATACAATTTTATGGGCTGGGCCTTACTCGATTTAGGTCAGTGGGAAGAGGGCAAAAGATACAATGAACTAGCTATTCAAATTGCAGATAGTCTCTGGGGAAAAGGCTCTGAATCCTCCATTGTCTACAAGAGTAATCTGGCTTTTTTCTATCTCCAAAATGGAAATTTTTCAGAAGCAGAAAGACTTTGGATTGAATCTGAGAGTAAATCATTTGTCTCTGATTTAGAGAGAGTTGACTGGTTAGACAATATGGCTACACTCTACACATCGTGGGGAAAACTTGAAAAAGCAGAACCATACTGGAATCAAATCAACGACCTACTTTTAAACGCAATTAAACGAGACTTCCCACTTCTAAGTGAGCAAGGAAAGGCGGCCTTTTGGGATAGCTACAGAAAGGATTTTGAGATTTACAATACGTTTGCCGTTAGTGCATACCAAGGTGGCAATGCCCAAGCAATTAGGCAGATGTATGATAATCAACTTCAGACCAAGTCCCTCCTACTCAACTCCACTACTAAAGAGCGAAAAAGAATACTGAATAGTGAGAACAAAGCGCTTTTAAATACATACAACAAATACGTTTCACTAAAGGAAGATTTAGCAAAATACTATGGATTTACATCCGCAGAATTGACTGATCAATCAATAGACATTTCAGCATTAGAGAGTCAAGCGGAGAGTTTAGAGAAGGCATTAAGTATCAATTCAGATGATGAAAAAAAGGCGCGAAATGAGCGAAATCTTACTTGGAAGTCTATTCAAAGAACACTTCTACCAAATGAGGCCGCTATTGAGATCATTAGATACAGACATTTTAATAAGGTCACTACAGATTCTGTGATCTATGCAGCACTTATACTCACTTCTAATACCAAAGAAGAGCCTATAATAGAGGTGATTCCAAATGGAAATTACTTGGAAGACAGAGCTATAAAAGCGTACCGTTCTTCTATGAAATTCAAGATTGATGATAAGCGAAGTTATACCGCCTTTTGGAGTGCAATAGACCAACATTTGGATGGCGTTAAGAATGTGTACCTTTCCTCCGATGGTGTCTATCACCAACTCAATATAGCTACTCTACAAGATGAGCAAGGAAATTTTATCAATGAAAAATATGATACCAGACTGGTCTCCAGTACAAGGACAATTTCAGAGTTAAAGAAGAAAACAAGATCAAATCAGAGTCAAACGGCATACATTTTCGGCAACCCTAAATTTGACCTTTCTCATACATTGATAGAAGGAGACCTAAAAGAAAGAGGATTATCAACTACTCAATCTTTTACGAGGGCCACCAATTTTGATGACTTCTCCTTTTCAGAACTACCAGGAACCAAAGTAGAAACAGAAACCGTGAATGATGTATTGACCAAAAATGCATGGACTACCAATCTATATCTAGGAGAAAATGCACTGGAAGAGGAACTCAAAAGGGTAGACAATCCGAGTATTCTGCACATCGCTACTCATGGGTTCTTTTTGGATCAACCAGATGAAAGCAAGAATGAAATTCAGCTGGGAGTGCAAGCAGAGGCGAGCAGAAAAAACGCCCTCTTGAGATCAGGATTATTAATGACTGGAGCTACACAAACAGCTAAAGGAGAACAAAACAACTCTATCGAGAATGGGATTTTTACTGCTTATGAAGCAATGAATCTGAATCTCTCCTCCACTGAGTTGGTTATCCTCTCTGCTTGCGAGACTGGGTTAGGAGAAATCAAAAACGGAGAAGGGGTATTTGGTTTGCAAAGAGCTTTTCAGATAGCTGGAGCCAAGTCAATTCTGATGAGTTTATGGAAAGTGGATGATGCCGCAACACAACTTCTTATGACTTCTTTTTATGATGCTTGGCTTAACGGAGCTGATGAAGTCACCGCTTTGCATCAAGCTCAAGAAGTAGTAAAAGCTGAATATCCACATCCCAATTATTGGGGAGCATTTGTGTTGGTAGGAGGGTGATAACCTCCGATCATTACATGAGAGATTTTCAAATTTAAAAGATAAGTTTTCGATTCAGATCCTAATCAAGCCTGTGCGAAGGTTCCCTAGAGGCGATCCGACGTTTAGGGATTATAGGGGTGTCGTTCAGGTTCTATTGAAGAAATGAAATATCATTGCACCAATGAATCAGTTCAAATTCTATGTATCATTAATGGGTATCTTCTTTCTAGGACTCATCCTCGTCAGGAATGATATTCCCAATTATGGATTCATTGTTTTCTTCACTGCTTGTTTAGTTATCGGCTTAAGAAGAGTTTACTTAAAACTGACGCCTTGGTGGAATTTTTTGAGAGACGTTCCAAAGTATTTCAAGGAACCTTGAATTAACATTCATTTTTAATAGACTCAATTAAACCTTCAATTGTAAAGAAAAATCACAATCTTACTTTTATGTCAGAAGTACACTACTCAGCAGCGGAAGAAAGACTAAATATTTGGACACATGCGGTTGGCATGATGCTCAGTTTTGTAGGACTTGTTTTTTTACTTCTCAAATCATCAAGCAGTATCGGCTACATCACTTCAGCAGTATTTGGACTCAGTCTTATCGTTCTCTATGCAGCTTCAACCTTTTACCATGCTGCTACCGTACCCAATAAAAGGGCTCTTTTACGAATCTTTGATCATGCAGCTATCTATGTTTTAATAGCTGGCACGTACACTCCTGTTTGCCTTATTACGCTCAGTGAAAGTGTAGGAACACTTTTATGCACTGTCATTTGGAGTGTAGCAGTATGCGGAGTGGTATTAAAACTCTTCTTTACAGGACGTTTTGATAAATTATCTACCATACTTTATGTCGCTATGGGGTGGCTTGCCATTTTGGCGATCAAACCACTCTTAGATAGCATGAGTTCGGAAGGTCTAATGTGGCTTCTTGCTGGTGGTATTTTCTATACCGTTGGAGCTGTACTATATAGCATTAGATCTCTCCCATTCAATCATGCTATTTTTCATTTTTTTGTTCTTGGAGGTAGCATAAGCCACTATTTTATGATCTACTTACATGTAGTCTAAACCGCCTCCTACTGAAAAAATACAATTAACCGAATATCTCTTTCAGCTTAGCTTCTAAACTAGGTCCTCTTAAGTTCTTGGCAATAATTTTCCCCTCTGGATCGATAAGGAAAGTAGCAGGTATAGCACTTACATTATACGTTTTAGCTGCTACACTTTGCCAAAATTTCAAGTCAGAAACATGAATCCAAGGAACACCATCTTGCTCTATTGCCTTCAACCATGCTGCCTTTGTCTTATCGAGAGACACTCCATAAATTTCAAAGTTTTCGCCAGAGTACTTGTTATACATTCGAACAACATTAGGATTCTCGGCACGACATGGCCTGCACCATGCTGCCCAGAAATCAATAAGTACATACTTGCCTCGTAAAGAACTGAGTGTGACAACTTCACCATCTGGGTTGGCTAATGATATCTCTGGTGCTTCTTGACCAATCGCCAATTTCTTTTTAGAATTAACTGTGTTGCTTAGGTTTTGTACCAAATAATTTTCAGGCATCTCCTCATTCATCTCCTTATAAATGCTATCAAGAAAGGTGATATTCTTTTCTGGATCAATCATTTGGATTCCATAAATAGCAGCAAGAGACGGTGAAGCTTCTCTTATAATACCCTTCAATTTTTTCTCTACTCCTTGCGTGTAAGTAATCAATTCGTTGTTTGCCTGCATGAACGCAGCTTGGTCATTGGCTCCTTGTGCTTGTCTTAGCCTTCCTTGGATGATGGTAGCTTCAGTTCTATAAGATTCTAACAACACATCCATCTGACTTTTATACTCCGTATCGTATGATCCTGAAACCTCTGAAAATCCCTTGGGATCATTTCCATGAGCGTTTACTTCCACTTCCGTCTCATCTCCAGTCAATATTAAAGTGACATACTGCCTGCCGTTGAAGTTAACTCTATAAAATGAAGGTTCATCTACTTTCAAATACGCCTCAAAAAAACCATCATTCACCTCAACAGTATCAATCGGCTCAGCACCACTTTCTTGTACTTTCTCAATTCTAACAAACCCACCTTCTGCCAACTGCTCCACTGACCCAACAATTTTAACTCCTTCTTCAGGTGACTTTTGGGCGCATTGTACCAAACTCATTACAAGCAAGCACCCAACCCAATTCTTCATGATTCCTCTCATTCTAATTTCTCCTAAATTATTTGATTAATTCTTTTCCTAGTTTTAATGCCTCAGGGAGGCCAGAAAGTTCCTTTCCTCCAGCAGTAGCATAAAAAGGCTGGCCACCACCTCCTCCTTTGATTGCTGAAGCCATTTTTCTAATGATCTCATTGGCATTCATTCCAGACTTGACTAAATCATCTGATAGCATCACAGTCAACATTGGTTTTTGGTCAATGTTGGCAGCAATTAATAAAACCAAATTATCAACCTCTCTTTTTAGTTCAAAAGCTACTTGCTTCATATCGTCCGCTGATGGAAACTCCCCTTCATAAGTAATCAGATTTTTACCATTTACTTCTTCAACTGCGCTCAACAACTGGCTCTTTATTTGACCTGCTTGCTGGTGATTTAGCTTCTCCAATTTTTTCTGATAAGCTGCATTTTCTGCAACTAAAGACTCTACCGTTTTCTTCAGATCTTTTGGATGCTTAAGCATTTCGTCCAATTCATCTAACAAAATCAATTTCTTATTGAAATACTTCTCGGCTTCTACAGAAGTGACCGCCTCAATACGTCTTACTCCTGCGGCTATTGATGACTCACTCACCACTTTAAGTAATCCTATACTTCCTGTATGACTTACATGCGTGCCCCCACAAAGTTCTACTGAATATGCCGGATCAAAAGTGATTACCCTTACAAATTCACCATACTTTTCCCCAAATAGTGCCATAGCTCCCAGTTCTTTAGCTTCCCCAATTGGGACATTATTTTTCTCATCTAAGGCGATGTTCTCTCTTATTTTTTCATTGGCAATTTGCTCAATCTGTTGCAGTTCCTCATCTGTCACTTTAGAGAAATGAGAAAAGTCAAAACGGAGTACTTTATCATTTACCAAAGAGCCTTTTTGCTGAACATGATCCCCTAACACTTGTCTCAATGCTGCATGAAGCAAATGAGTAGCTGAGTGATTATTTTCCGTCAGGCTTCTCTTTCGGGTGTTCACCACAGCACTTACTTCTCCATCCAATGTTGATGGAAGCTTTTTTGCGAAATGAACAATAAGGTCATTCTCCTTTTTTGTGTCGATAATTTCCACTTTCTCCTCTCCTATCCGCAAATAACCTGTATCACCTACCTGGCCTCCACTTTCTGCATAAAATGGTGTTTCCTCAAGTACTATTTGAAATTGCTTTTTGTCTTTTTGTGACACCTCCCTGTATCTCAAAATTTTAGTTATCGCATTTAAATGCTGATAACCTATAAATTGGGAGCTTTCTCCATCACTAACGACAGTCCAATCTCCTGTAGTTTGTTTTCCTACACTCTTTGATCTGCTTTTCTGCACCTCCATCTCTTTCGTAAATCCTTTTTCATCCACTTCCATATCGTTTTCACGAGCTATTAGCGCTGTTAAGTCTAATGGAAAACCGTAAGTATCATACAGCTCAAAAGCAACTGCTCCGTCAATGATCTTATCATCCGAAGATGTAATGGCTTCTAATCTTTTCAATCCATTATCCAATGTTCGCAAAAAAGAAATCTCCTCTTCCTTGATCACCTTGGCAATGAAGTCTTTTTGCTCAGTTAGCTCAGGAAACACTCCATCAAACTGCTCTGTCAGAATAGGCAACATTTGATTCAAAAATGGTTCCTTCAGATTCAAGAAGGTATAACCATACCTTACAGCTCTCCTCAAAATTCTACGAATAACGTACCCCGCCTTATTGTTACTTGGAAGCTGACCATCCGCGATTGTAAAAGATATGGCTCTAATATGGTCTGAAATAACACGTATTGCTATATCTACTTTTTCGTCTTCCCCATATGCAACACCAGCTCGATTAGCCACCCACTGGATCAAAGGCTGAAAGACATCCGTATCATAATTGGATTGCTTTTGCTGTATAGCCATCGTCAATCTTTCAAAGCCCATACCTGTATCTACGTGCTTTGCTGGAAGGTTTTCTAAAGATCCATCAGCAAGTCTGTTGTACTCCATGAATACAAGGTTCCACACCTCCACTACTTGAGGGTGATCCATATTGACTAAATCCTTACCAGGGACCTTATCTATTTCTTCTTGTGATCTTAAGTCGATATGCAATTCCGAGCAAGGACCACAAGGACCAGACTCACCCATTTCCCAAAAATTATCTTTCTTAGAACCATTGAGTACACGATCCTCACCTAAAAATTTTAGCCAAATTTCTTTTGCTTCAGAGTCTTCCTTTAAGTTTTCGCTCGTATCACCTTCAAAAATGGTGGCATAAAATCTATCTTTCGGTAGCTCGAATCTTTCCGTAAGCAATTCCCAAGCCCACTCAATAGCTTGTTTCTTAAAATAATCTCCGAAAGACCAGTTTCCTAACATCTCGAACATGGTATGATGATAAGTATCATGCCCCACTTCTTCCAAATCATTATGTTTACCAGACACCCTGAGACATTTCTGAGTATCAGAAACTCTTTTTTGGTCTGCTATCTTATTTCCCAAAAAGTAATCTTTAAACTGATTCATCCCTGCATTCGTAAACATGAGGGTAGGATCATTTTGCACGACTATAGGTGCCGATGGGACTAGTTTGTGAGACTTGCTTTCAAAGAATTCTAGGAAGGTTTTCCTTATTGATTTAGCATCCATGTTGAGAATAAAGAAATTAGAATGTTAATGTAAAATCTTGCAATTATGAAAAAATATGAAAAGTCTATATCTTCGCATCAGGTAATTTGTATGATAAGCGAAAATATTAAGTACAAAATTACCATAAATACCCTATCAACCCATGGCTAAAATTAAGTACTACTACGACACTGAATCCTGCCGATATGAGCGGATAAAAGTTTCATCGTGGGATATTTTTTTCAACCTTCTTGGATTTTTTGTTGTTTCTACATTGATCGGTATAGGTATTTTCTTTGCCACTGATCATTATTTCGAATCACCTGCAAAAGCTGAGCTCAGAAAAGAAAATGAAGAATTAAAGCTTTATTATGATCTCTTAGAGAGTGATATGGAGGCGACTTCTAATATGCTCTCCGTGCTTCAAGAAAGAGATGATGATATATACAGAGTCATGTTTGGTGTAGAACCTATACCTGATGAGATTAGAACAGCAGGAATTGGTGGTTCAAACAGATACAGAGAATTACTTGAAAAAGGATTGCAAAGGGAAGAATTGATCATTTCTAATCTTAAAAAGATTGATGAAATGAAAAAACAGATGTACATACAAACTAAATCGTATGATGAAATCATCAGCATGGCATCTACCAAAGAAGAAAGATTGGCAAGTTTACCAGCTATACAGCCCATTGCTAATAAAGAACTTAAAAGGCTTGCTTCAGGGTATGGCTACAGAATACACCCTATCTATAAAGTCAAGAAGTTTCACGAAGGAACAGACTTCTCTATTAAAACAGGAACTCCAGTTTATGCCACTGGAGATGGCGTAATAAAGTGGACAAAAACGAGCTTTAGAGGGTATGGAAAGCAAATTGAAATAGATCATGGTTTTGGATACAGAACAAAATATGCGCATCTAAGCAGATTCGTCGTAAAAAAAGGACAAAGAGTTAAAAGAGGTGAATTGATAGCATATTCGGGAAACTCAGGAAGCTCTACCGCACCACATCTACATTATGAAGTCATCGAAAACGGTAAGAAAAAAAATCCTGTAAACTACTTCTATCAGGATGTTTCGGATGAGGAATATGAAGAAATACTCAGACTCTCTTCTATAGAAAATCAGTCGTTCGGAGAATACTAATAAGCAAAAAAATATATTGAAAAGCGATCTTAAAAGGATCGCTTTTTTTATTTGATTTGAATAATCATGAAGTTCCAGCACGTCATTCTACTCCTCTTGTTTACTGCATGTAAACCTCAGCGAAACATAAGAGATGAAGCCATCCCTTTCTTTTCACTTGATGCAAAAGACATAGAAATAGATTCGATCTATTTAATAACCCAAATGGGTGACACACTTCCGAACTTGAATGAAGAAATAGACATTTCAATTGAAAGATTACTGCCAGATACCGTTACGCTTGCTGCTGTAGGAGATATCATGATGGGAACCAATTTTCCCAACAAATCCTATTTACCACAAAATGCTGGTGAGTTTTTATGGAATGATGTTAGGGATATTCTAAAAAGTGCTGACATCACTTTTGGAAATTTAGAAGGCACCATATTAAACGATGGTGGGGAACAAAAAGAATGTAATAATCCGAAGCTGTGCTATCTATTTCGATCTCCTGAATACTTAGTAAAGAATTTCAATGAATCAGGTTTTGATTTAATGAGTGTTGCAAACAATCATGCTAATGATTTTGGAACTGAAGGAAGAAGAAATACGCAAAGGGTATTAGATTCTATCGGAATTGCTCATGCAGGGTCTGTTGATCAACCCTTCACCATCCAAAAAATAGGATCTTTAAAGATTGGTTTTTGTGCTTTTGCACCGAATAGAGGAACAATGAGTATTCATCAAACAGAAAAAATAAAAGCCACTCTTCTACATCTAGACTCTCTTACTGACATTGTTGTTGCTTCTTTTCATGCAGGAGCTGAGGGATCAAAGCATCAACATGTAACCCGCAAAAGAGAAATTTATTACGGTGAAGATCGAGGAAATGTTTATGAACTGGCACATTTCATGATTGATAATGGCGCAGATGTGGTACTTGGACATGGGCCACATATTGTAAGAGCCTTAGAGGTCTATAAAAATAAAATGATCGCCTACAGCTTAGGTAACTTCCTCACTTATGGTCGCTTTAATTTGAGAGGCTTAGCAGGAGAAGCTCCTCTACTGGATTTAAAAATAAATGCTCAAGGAGACTTCCTTAAAGGTCAAATTCACGCTTTCAGACAGAGTTATAGTCTCGGGCCAAGAAAAGATGCTAATCTTTCTACCATAAAAACAATTCAACAGTTATCTTTGGATGACTTCCCTGAAAGTCCTGTGACCATTGATGATTTAGGGAGAATATATTATCACAATTAAATACCTGATCACTCACTGTGCCTTACAAGGAAAAAGAAATAGAGAAGAAATATTACACCATCGGAGAAGTAGCCGATGAACTAGGTGTAGCAACATCTCTTATTCGATTTTGGGAAGGTGAATTTGATAATATAAAGCCCAAGAAAAACAGGAAAGGCAACAGACAATTCACAAAAGATGACCTGCAAAATGTCAAACTCATCTACCATCTTGTAAAAGAAAAAGGATATACGCTACAGGGCGCAAGAGATTTTATTTCCAATGGAGGAGAAACAGCCTCTGACAAAATGGAAATGATTCAATCCTTAAAGAACATTCGAAAGTTTCTAATAGAGCTAAAGCAAGAACTTCCCTAAACAATGTCTAATGAATTGATTTCTCAAATTGCGCTAGAAAAAATCTCTGGCATTGGCAATAGAGGTATAAAGCAACTTATTAGTTATTGTGGGTCTGCATCCGAAATTTTCAAAGCTCCAAAAAGCAAACTTCTTAAAATTCCCGGAGTTGGTGAAAAAATGGCTAATGCCATCATTGGTTCCAATTCTTTTAAAGAAGCTGAAACTATCATTGAGTCTGCACAAAAGATTGGGGCTAGTATCCTACACTATACGAACAAAAACTATCCTCAAAGACTCAAACAAGTCCCAGATGCACCTAGCATCATATACGTAAAAGGAAAAGGTGATTTAAATCCAAGACGTTCCATTGCTGTAGTCGGTACAAGAAAAGCAACTGAGTATGGAAAGTCCACTACGGATAAAATCATAGATGATCTTCAGGCTCTCGACGTGACTGTCGTTAGTGGCCTGGCATATGGAATAGACATTCAGGCTCAACGAGCTTGCCTTAAAAACAATATCCCCACTTTTGCCATTTTAGCCGGCGGCTTAGATCGCATTTATCCATCAGTGCACAAAAAGTATGCTTTGGATATGCAAGAAAACGGGGGTATTATTTCTGAGAGTGTACCAGGAACCAAACCCGACCCTCACCTCTTTCCTGCAAGAAATAGAATTATAGCCGGACTTACTGATGCCACTATTGTTGTTGAAGCGGCAGAAAAAGGAGGTGCATTGATTACCGCAAACATTGCAGACTCCTATGATAGAGCTGTCTTTGCTGTTCCTGGGGATATTGGCCACAATTTTTCTGCAGGTACCAACAAACTCATTGCTACTCAAAGAGCATTGATTTACACAGGAGTAAAAGACATTTTATACCACTTAAATTGGGAAGAAGGTGATTTAAAATCCTCAGCTATCATTGAGTTACCCGAACTAAGCGATAATGAAAGCACTATTTACACCTTATTAAAAAAAGAACAACAGTCTATTGAAATAGACTTAATTGCTCTTAAAACTCAAATACCAATTAATCAAGTTGCTTCAATTCTGTTATCCTTAGAATTCAAAAACTTGGTAAAAAGTCTTCCTGGTAAAAAATACGGTTTAGCTTAAAGTTTAAGTCTTACTATTCAGGAAAATCTGTTGGCTTACCTAGATATTCAAAAGCATCTATTTCTTCTTTAAATTCTTGCAAACGTATTCCTATTCGTTTGTATGCTGGTCCACCAAGCGGCAAGTGCACTGGCGGATTTTCAAGCAAAGTCAAATCATACATCGCCTGAACAGCTTTCTTTGGATCTCCTACTTGAGAACCACTTACTTCACGAATAGCATTCATATTCTTCTCTGCTGTTTCTTTGTAGTCATCAATATTAGACTCATTGAAAGTAGCTGATCTTCCTGCCCAATCTGTACGGAAAGGACCAGGTTCAATGTTAGTTACCTTAATTCCTAGATGCTTTGTTTCAGCTGCCAATGCCTCCCCAATTCCTTCTAGAGCAAACTTACTTCCGTTATAAATGCCTACTCCGGGGAATCCATTGAGGCCAGCAATAGAAGTTATGTTAAGAATATTACCACTCTTTTGCTTTCTCATGAAAGGAAGAGCCAATTTGATCATACGAACTGCCCCAAACACATTTACATCAAACTGTCTTTCTATTTCTGACTCTTCTGTCTCTTCAATTGGCCCCAGTGTACCATACCCTGCATTGTTGACTAGAATGTCCAACTGTCCAAATTCTTTTTCAATCTTTTTTGAAACCTTGTCGATACTTGATTGATCTTGCACATCCAATAACACACCCTTTACTAATTCAGGATTGATTTGCTCTAATTCTGAAATTTGTTCTTCCTTTCTTAAAGTACCTATAACACGTTCACCCTTTTGTGAAACAAGTTTTACTAACTCTCTTCCAAACCCAGTAGAACACCCCGTAACTAACCAAACTCTTTTACTCATATTTTCAAATTATAAACGTGATAAACAGATCGATCACAATAATTGTTCGTTCTTGCTTAAGTAATTAAGATCATTTCATATAATGTAGCTAAATTGAAGCCTTAAAATCACGCTAAGTAAACACTCGAACCATGAAAAGACTTACCAGTTTATTAACCCTGTTAATTGGAATCACTTCTTTTGCTCAAACACCGATCACAAGTATTCCTTTTGAATTATTCGGCGATCATATAATTATTAAAGTAAGTGTGGATGATTCAGATCCTCTCAACTTCATATTTGACACAGGATCTGGCTATACCGTAATTGATGAAGATGTTGCCAAAGAATTAGGGCTTACAGGCAAATCCATCGACATGAACTCTGCCTCCACAACATGGCATTTAATAAAGCATAACACTATTGCCATCAATCACTTCTTGATGGAAAAAAATACCAAAGTATACTCTACTGATTTAGATCATTTAGAAATAAGCTTAGGGATGGATTTAGATGGTATAATTGGTTACGATCTTTTAAGACATCATTCTATCAATGTCAATTTTGACAACAAAATGATGAATATTTATGAATTGGGTGAAGCACCAAAAGTAGGTGAAGCTATTCCTTTTGATCTACATATCTCTATTCCTGTTATTGAAGGATCTGTTACTTTAAATAACGGTGAAGCTCATCCAGGAACATTTTTCATAATGACTGGCGCAGGAACTACACTAGACTTCAATTCACCTTATGCTAAAGAATGGAACGTTTTAGACAAAACTGGGAAGCACTATTCTTATCTAGTAAAAGGCCTATCTGACACAGAAACACCTCACTACGAGGGACATGTTCAGTCTTTCTCTTTTGGAAATCAGAAAGTGGAAGATTTACCTATTGGAATAAGTACTGCTACAGGCGGAATTCAGGCTGACAAAAAAGTATCAGGAATAATTGGTAGCCAAATTTTGAGATTGTACAACTTCAGTCTTGACTATGGAAGTAAAACACTTCACTTAGAAAAGGATCAAACATATTCTTCCAATTTTCAAGTAAACTGTAGTGGTATTGATATTCAACTTTCTCCAAATAAGGATAAAGTATTGATTCATCAAGTTTTTGAAAATAGTCCCGCATCAGAAGCAGGTATTAAATTGAATTCAGAACTTGTGAAAATCAATGGCAAAACAATGGGTGATGTCAATTTAGCTGATGTAAAGAAAATGCTTAAAATGAAAGGTGAGACAGTAAACTTAGTAGTTAAACAAGGAGGAGAGGAAAAATCTGTTTCGCTAAAATTAAGATCCTTGTTAGAATAAGAAAAGGTTCTCTTTCTTTGCTAAGATATGAGCAAAGACCTACGAATCATCTTTTTAGGAACACCAGATTTCGCTTC
>JBGCFL010000126.1:0-43380 GCA_045106975.1 Ekhidna sp.
AAATGTCCAAGCGGTTTTTTGGGAGGCGGAAATAGGTAGTTTAGGATTTTCGTACATCAGTCCAAAAGCTGTTGAGATGTTTGGATATCCAATATCCTCATGGATGAAGGATCGTTTTTGGGAATCAATCATCTTTGAAGAAGACAGAGAAAAGATTGTATCGCTAGAAAGAGGAGGAACCAAATTCTCCTCAAAAAATTATGACCTGGAATACCGCATGGTAAAAAGCGATGGTGCCATAGTCTGGGTAAAAGATTTGGTAGAAGTAGTTAAAAGTGATTCTGGAATAAACAAACTACGAGGACTACTAGTCAACATAACCGATCAAAAAAATACAGAGCAAAAATTGAAATCTAGTGAAGCTCGCTACAAGGAGCTGATCAAAGAAGCTCCATATGCTATCACAATCTATAACAAGAAAGGTATTTTAATCGCGGCAAACGAAAAATGCAATGAAATATGGTTATTAGATAAAGATAAGTGGATAGGGAAATACAATATTTTTCAGGAGCAGGAATTTAAGGATCAAGGATTAAAAAAATCAATTAAAGAAGCATTTGAGGGTCAAAAGAATGAATCATCCTCTGAACTAATAATTCCTATGTCAGGTGGAATTAAAAAACATCTTCATATAAAATACTATCCTCTTTTTGACGATAGAGGAATAGTTGAAAATGTTGTTTTTATATCAGAGGACGTGACCGAATACGTACAAGCTGAGGAAAAAGCAAAAACAGGAGAGGCGCTAAAGCAAGGAATTTTAGATGCGCTAGATGACGGAATTTTGGTAATAGATAAAGAAGGAGTAATTATCTCACTAAATAAAAGTCTTTCCACTTACGTTAGCAATCAAACATACCCATTGCCTGTAGGAAAATCTATTTACGACTTTTTCTATCACCTTGGTGATCAAGAAACTTTAATCAGTGGACTGGATTCAATTCTAAGTAAAAAGAGCTCATTTTTCGATCATGAAATAAAGCTAGCAGATGGACGATGGTATGGAATGAAAATGACCCCTCTAGAAACTCCATTTGGAGCTGTCATTTCATGGCAGAATATAAATACAAGAAAAGAAATAGAACTGGCATTAGAAAAGTCTCTAAGAAAGTACAAGAGCATTTATAATACCGCCCCTGTCATGATGCATTCCATTGATTTTGATAGAAAAATTGTTAGCGTAAGTGACTTTTGGCTTGGTAAAATGGGGTATGATCGCAAAGAAGTAATTGGCAAAAGCCCATCTACTTTCATGACTGAAGAGTCTAAAAAACGCTTTTTAGTTAATGTCGAAAATCTTTTCAAAAATGGATCACTAACGAATGCAAATTATCAATTCATTAAAAAATCTGGAAGTATCATGGATGTCATCCTTTCTGCCAGCATTGAATATGATGATCAAGGAAAGTTTGAGAGATCAATTACTGGAATCACTGATATAACAGAGCTAAAAGCCATCGAAAGAGAATTGGTGGATAGTCAAATGAACCTTCTTGAATCTCAGCGTCTGTCAAAAATTGGCAATTATGAGTTTTATACTAAATCTGGCAAATTTATCTCTTCGTCTGAAATGGATGTAATGATGGGATTCGAATCCTCAGATGATGACATATCCATATTAGAAAATTTAGTAGTAGAGTCAGACCTCCCAAGCTTGCTTGGCAAACTGGAAGTCTCATTGAAAACAGGGAGAGATTTTTTTCATGTGTATAGAATAGCTCATCTCCAAACGGGAAACATAAAGTGGATATCAGGAAGAGGTAAAACGGTGGCTGACGAAGGTGGTGAAATAGTAAAAATGATTGGCACTGTACAAGACATCACTGAACAAAAGACTGCTGAGGAAAAAATCAGAAGGCTAACAGATAGAATTTTGTTAGCGACTGAAATTGCAGGGATAGGTGTCTGGGAGTATGATCGAGGAACTGACGAAACATTTTGGGAAGAGCAAATGTATGAAGTGTTTGGAAGTAGGAAAGAGCCTATTACTGACCCGTCGGAAATGTTAGCAATGCTTCATGAGGATGATAAAAATGTATTGCAAGATGCTTTTCAAGAGATAAAAAAAGGAGCCAATTTTCTAGAGGTAGAGTGCAGAGTTTGTGTGGATAGTAGCGAAAAATATTTGAGAAGTTTTACCCGGGTAATTCGCGATCAAGATGGACATGTCCTAGGATTAATCGGTGTTTTTTATGACAACACGCATGATAAAGCACTTCAGATCAAACTAGAAAATTCGCTTGATGAAAAAAATATATTAATTAAAGAAGTCCATCACCGAGTAAAGAACAACATGCAATTGGTCTCTTCCATTTTGGCGTTGAAATCTTACGAGTTACGAGACGAAAATTCTAAAAAAGTATTCGCTGAAGTCAATAACCGAATAAAAGCCATGTCCATTATTCATGACAAGCTTTACACCTTCTTTAATGTGTCTGAAATAAATATTGCTGAGTATCTCAATAGCATCTCTGAAGAGCTGAGAATTCTTTTCGGATCAGAATACATTCAATTAAAAGTAGATGCAGAGGAAGTCATTTTTGACGTAGACAAAGCCCTAACTATTGGCCTAATTATCAGCGAATTAGTTTCAAATGCCTTTAAGCATGGATTCGAAACAGTAAAAAAAGGAACAATTAATATTTCCTTCAAAAAGACAGGAACAAAGTATTGCCTTACCATTCTTAACGATGGAAATCTTATACCCTCAAACGCACTAGAAAGTACAAGCGGGTTAGGCATGTCACTTATTAAGACATTTGCAAAACAACTTTCTGGAAATGTGACAGTT
This sequence comes from Ekhidna sp., assembly GCA_045106975.1. Taxonomy (GTDB): domain Bacteria; phylum Bacteroidota; class Bacteroidia; order Cytophagales; family Cyclobacteriaceae; genus Ekhidna. Next base: position 2,792 of record JBGCFL010000126.1, read on the forward strand.
GATGATCGAAATGGATTTAAAGTAGATTTCGGAAAGAAGGAGAATAATCCATCATAATTTGAATTAACCCTGCTGTAGTCTTAGCTCCTACTTTTCTCATGATATTTCCTTTGTGAGCATTCACCGTTCTAACACTTAAATCAAATTCGTCTGAAATCTCTTCGTTTGTTAGATCCTGCATCATACATTTTAAGATTTCATTTTCACGAGATGTCAATGAAGCTACCTTATCAGCCATCTCATTTACATTATTTGAAAATATCATTGATATCATATTTTCATCATAGTAGATATCTCTTTCAAATGCCGCTTCTACTGTCTTCATCAAACTTTCTGGTTCCATAGAAAGTGAAATGATTCCATTTATATCGTATTTGGAAGTGTACTGGATCAAATGGGGCTTTACGCTAAATGTGAATAGTACTACAGGAACTCCTATATCAAACGCTTTCATTTCATCTGGAGATATTGTTTCTGTATCTAGAATAATTAGATCTACATCTTTTGAAACATCATTTAACAAATGATAGGTTCGCTTTATTCCTACCTCTTTTAAAAACAAAAAAAGGTAATTTGCCAAAATGGAATTTTTCGAAGCTATAAAAATATCCTGCATCGATATTGTTGTTTATTACGGTGATGAAAATTAATATTATACAAAAAACGATTAAATTGATTTAACCAGCTAGATACTATGGGGAAAATTCTTGTTGCTGAAGATTCAATCATTGTTAATCAACATATCAAGCATGCGCTAGAATCAGGTGATCATGAGGTTATATCTGCATTTTCTGGACGTGAAGCTGTTCAGCTTGCTCATGAAAACAATCCTGATTTAATACTGATGGACATCATGATGGAAACTTCCTCTGATGGACTAGAAGCATCGCTTGAAATAAAGCAGACGTTAGATATACCAATCATTTTTCTAACAGCATTAACAGATGAGCCGACTATTAAGAAGGCAATGGTAAGTCTCCCTTTTGGGTACGTGGTAAAACCATTTAATGAAGCAGAGCTACTTTCCAATATACATGTCGCACTTTATAAATCACAAGCTGAAAAAAAGATAAAAGGGAACTCTGAATTATTTCAAGCAATTGTTAATTCTATTGATCAAGCTTTCATACTATTAGATGAAAAGCAAGCAATTAAATACACAAATGGAGTAGCCGAAAAATTCATCAACAAGACTTTTGATGTATTGCTAGACAAACCTTTTTCTTCTTTCATAACATTTCTTAATGGATCAGAAAAGGTAGACTTTGATCAATTCTTGAACGATAAATTGAACGATTTGGAGTTAGAAATGGATGGCAATAGCTCCATATTTGGCGAATTCCAATTAGAAAAAATTTCACTAGATCAGAGCTACACTATCCTTACTTTCAAAGATATTTCTGAGAGAGTCAAAGCCAGAAAGGTTAGAGAGGATCTCAAAAACAGGCAGGTTTCCTCTTTAATAGAAGGACAAGAAAAGGAACGAGAGAGAATTGCCCGAGATTTACATGACGGTGTAGGTCAAATTGCTAATATGGTAAAATTAGCTGCGAAGAAAGAAAAAGTCGGAGGTGAAATGATTGAATTGATCGATCATTTTTTAGACGAAATGAGAAAAGTGACTGAAGGATTATTACCATCAAGGCTCACAGATTTCCCTATTGATGTATGTATTCGAAAAATAGTGGAGCAAGCTGATCATAGCTCAGATATTAAATTCACTTTTTCAGCAGATGATATCCCAGATATTGAAATGAAATATAAAGTGAATTTATATCGCATAGTCCAAGAAAATTTATCGAATATTATCAAGCATTCTCAAGCAAAAACAGCCAATCTACAGCTATATGGATTTGATGACCATTTGCAAATGACTTTCGAGGATGATGGTGTAGGGTTTGAGGTTGGGACATATCAAGACGAAAATGCACATCATGGAATACAAAACATTATATTTAGGAGTGAAGTATTAAATGCAACCTGTGATATTGATTCTCAAAAAGGTAGAGGCACATTCATAAGTATTAAAATCCCATTAAATGAGTAAGAAAACGAAGCTTTTTTTAGTTGAAGATCACGAACTAGTTCGTAAAGGGGTCACGAGTATTATCAACATGGATAATACACTTGAAATTATTGGTGAATTTGATCGCCCTACATTGGCTATAAAAGCACTGGAAGAAGGAGCCACTCCAGATTTAATCATCATGGATATATCTATGCCAGAGATGACAGGACTGGAAGCAGCAAAGGTCATTTCCGAAACGAATCCTGAAATCAAAATCATTATTTTGAGCATGTATAAAGATGAAGAATATGTAATGGAGGGATTGAATTTTAATGTGAGCGGATATGTGGTGAAGGATAGTGTAGCAGATGAAATATTAGTAGCAATTGAAAAAGTCCTCAGCGGGGGTAAATTTTTCAGCAAAGAAGTAATTAATACTGCATTAAACTCATATAAAGTTCAAAAGAAAGAGAAAAAACAACAAGAAACTGTTCAGTTGACAAAAAGGGAAGTTGAAGTATTAAATGATATCTCTAACGGTCTAAAAAGTCAAGAGATCGCTGAAAAACTCTTCATAAGTGAACGGACTGTAGAAGCTCACAGAGGAAATATCATGAAGAAATTACAAGCCAAAAACATGGCAGAATTAATCAAGAAAGCGATGACACTCGGGCTTATTGATACTTAGTAGTAATTATAACTACCTAAAAAGTCCCATTACTCCTCTTATAAGATCAAACTTACTTTTCTAGCTTTAAGAATCTAAAACAGTCTCAGCTAAGAGTAAATGATTATTTCAAAAGTACAACATGCAATTGACTCCCTAGAGCATGCTCTATCGGAAGGCTTCATATTCGTTCTTGACACTACTGATAGATCATTTATGTACAAATCCGTCGGTAGACCGGATCGTAGCGAGGCAATAATTCAAATTGATCAAATTCACGGATTGATCAAATCATGAATGACTATTCTTTTCATTTACACCAAGAAAATGAATCAAGACTTCTTCTAAAAAAGGTTGGAGTTCATTCATTTTTAGGAATATTCTTTACTGGCGAAGAATATAATAGTAACCTACACAATGAAGCTGAAGGAATTTTGATAGAGTGATAACCTATTTTTTCAAGATCACCTTTAGTTTTTTCTGACAGATCAAATTCTCAAAACCAAACTCAAGACAAAAAGTCGTTTATTAAAAACGTTATTAAGAAATAAAATAATATTCCGTTGTATAATAGATTGAAGTTTATCATCTTTATTATGCAACGGCATGTATTTCTGGAATTCATATCCTTTTGTGCGTTTATCAATCGCGCTAATATCAGGCATTATATGTTTTGATTCATTCCCTGCTATTTGGCGGCATGACTGGCTGATCATGTCATTAGGAATGATATTACTTCTAATATCAGTACTTCTTTCATCTAAAAAAGGATTTTTCGTACTTAGACATTTGAATGGAAGTATAGCGTTGATCCTTATTTTTTTAATTGGTGGATATGCTACCAAAACTCATTATCATACCTATCAAGAAGATCACTACACAAGTATTTCCAGTAGGATTAATGGTTTTCAGGGGACAATCTTAAGCCCAGTAAATGAACGAAAAAATCATTACAGATATGATTTGCAACTTCATAGTTATGCCAATGATAGTTCCGTAACTGCCACAAATGGAGTTATTCATTTGTATATAAAAAAGGATAGTTTGAGTACTATAAATTTTCAATATGGTGATCTATTAATAGTCAAAGGGAGCTTTTATTCGGTTCCAGGTCCCGATAACCCAAATGAATTTAACTATCAGCAGTACTTAGCACGTCAAGGTATTTTTAGTCATGCTTTTGTAAGTCGAGAGCAAGTCAAATTGATAAAGAACAGTGCGCCCAATTTTTTACTTAGTTGGGCTTATCAAATTAGGGATAAAGCAAATTCAATAATCGATAAAACAATGCCAGTGTCAAGAGAAAATGGCATTGCAAAAGCCCTTCTTCTGGGAATTAAAGATCATATTGATAATGACATCAAAAAAGCCTATTCCGCAGCAGGAGCAATGCATGTTTTAGCTGTTTCAGGGCTACATGTGGGTATTGTGTATATGATTCTGCAAGTCTTCATAGGAAAGTTGAGACAAAGAGGGAAACTTGAAAAAAAGCTATTTGGTATTATTTCGATTACGGCCATTTGGCTCTATGCAACTATCACTGGCTTATCTCCCTCCGTTCTGAGGGCTGCCACTATGTTCTCACTGATGGCCATGAGTCAAATGTCTACAAAAGGAGGAAATATTTATAACACACTGGGCTTTGCTGCATTCCTTTTACTACTCTATGATCCATACTTAATTTACTCCGTTGGATTCCAGTTATCCTTCGCAGCGGTTGTCGGAATCGTTTATATTCAACCGAAATTATATCGTTTATTAGACTTTAGGTGGTGGATTATTGACAAGGCTTGGACTATTACATGCGTTTCTATCGCTGCTCAGCTATCTACATTTCCACTTTCTGCCTATTATTTTCATCAATTTCCAACATACTTTTTAGTCTCTAACCTCATTGTAATACCAGCCGCCTTTTTGATGTTAATTGGGGGAATGCTTATGCTTTTCGCATATTCAATTCATGATGAACTAGGATTTTTGGTTGGTAAATGTTTGCACTATTTTATGTGGACTGTCAATGAGACAATTAGCCTTGTTGATATTATGCCAAACAGTCTTATTGAGTGGATTTATATGGATCAAGTTGGTCTTACTTTGACTTATTTGATTGTAATCACAGTAATAGCTGGATTTCACTATCGATCATTCAAGACACTAATAGTGGCGACCCTTTGGTTTTCTATATTTTTTGGATGGGACGTTTACTCGAACAGATTACAAACATTTGATAATCAATTGATTTTTTTTGAAGTAAGAGATAAAACTGTCATTGATCGCATAAATGGTCATGAAGCTACTTTATATATTGATTCTTACAAATCAGATGAGTTAGAACTTCTATCATTCCAAATGAACCCTTCTCGACTTTCGTCACGCCTTAGACCAATATCCGAGTCTGTGCAGAATTTGAAAATGAATGACCCTGAGAGTGGAGGAATAAAATTTGGTCAGGTTGGTGGAAAGAAATTAATAATATTTGATTCTACCACTTTTCATTTAAATTTTAAATCACCTATTGAAACTGATATTATACTAATAAACAATCAGTCCATTAAAAGTCTCAAATGGTTAATAACACATTTCCATTCTGACTTAATATTGATTGGGAATAAAAATTCCAGCTACTATTCCAGAGGTATGAAAAAGCAGGCAAGTTCATTAGGTATAGAAATACACTCATTAAAGGAAGACGGAGCTTTTGTTTTTGATCTAAATGAGGGCATAAAAAAAGAGCGGACTATACAGTCCGCTCCGTTCACCACCAATCCCGATTAGCATCGGGAAAAACTTACTACCGCCTAGTAGTAACTACAAATGTAACTACTGTTTACTAGTTCAGCAAACATTGATTTTCCAATTTTTCATAACTGATTTATTCCCTCATTGTTTAGGTGTCACCACTTCAATATTGTCCCCGCAAAAGTGAGTCCACCTCCAAAACCGATAAGTAGCAATTTGTCTCCTTTTTTAATTTTACCATTTTTTATGGCTTTGCTCATAGCTAGAGGAATGGAAGCAGAAGAGGTATTTCCGTATTCTGTCACACTTTCAGGAATTTGATCCATAGGGTAGCTCAAATTTTTCGCGATAGCTTCAATTATCCGTAAGTTAGCGCTATGAGGTATTATGTAATCAATATCATCAAGAGTTAATCCAGCTTTCTCAACCAGTTCTCTGATTTTTATTGGGATGTTTCCAACAGCCCATTTAAATACAGATTTTCCATTTTGAACAATTTTCCCGTTTGGATTAATCCCAACTCCATTGATATTGTTCTTTTTATGACTGAGGTAAAGGTCATGGCCCAAATCTCCATTAGTGCCAGAGTTGAAGGCTATAAACTGTTCTTCTTCGCTTGGCTCTATTAATGCTACACCAGCTCCATCACCAAATAAAATACACGATGTTCTATCTTGATTGTCAGTTATTTTTGATAAGGTTTCCCCTCCAGCTAAGAGTATTTTTTTATAAACACCTGCGTTCACCAATGCATGTGCCATTTGTAATCCATACACAAAACCTGCGCATGCAGCATAGATATCATTGCATCCAGCATTTTTTATATCCAACTTATATTGTATTCGAGAGGCAACATTAGGCATGGTTTGATCAGGAGAAGTTGTACAAACAATGATGAAGTCTACATCTTCAATAGAAGCACCAGTTCGTTCCTGCATATCCTTTACAGCTTTTACGCATAGGTCACTTACGAATTCACCATCTTTTGCAAACCTTCTTGTTTTTATACCAGTTCGTGAAATAATCCATTCATCATTTGTGTCAATTGTTTTTTCAAAATGATGATTATCAATAATTTTCTCTGGCACATATGTACCAAAAGCTGAAATTTTAGACATAATAAAATTTTATAGGTGGATTAAAAAGCGATTTAATACGTTGGGTATTGCTTATTTTAAAGACAAAAATCTCATACAATTACCTTTTTTCCAAAGAAAGGAATAATCATTTAGCTTCAAGAATCAATTTCTTTACGTCGATTAGCTCATCTCTCAATCTAGCTGCTTCCATAAAGTCTAAATCCTTTGCGGCCTTTTCCATTTTTCGTTGTGTTTCACCAGCGAGTTTGGTTAGCTGCTCTTGGCTCATATATGCCACAACGGGATCTGCGGCAATGGAAGTTTCTTCTTCCATATAATATTTTTTAGCCCCTTTTTTGTTGTCAGCGACACCTGTCTGTCTTAGAATAGATTCTTTGTCTTGAGATAAAGATTTTGGGGTGATGCCATGTTCTTCATTATACTCCTGCTGGATACTCCTTCTTCTATTAGTCTCATCAATGGCTACTTTCATAGAATCAGTCATCTTATCAGCATACATGATCACTTTCCCTTTGTCGTTTCTTGCGGCTCTACCAATAGTCTGTACGAGAGACCTAACGTTTCTCAGGAAACCCTCTTTATCCGCATCCATTATGGCGACAAGGGCTACTTCTGGCAGATCTAGTCCCTCTCTCAAAAGATTTACCCCCACAAGTACATCAAACACACCCAGCCTTAATTCACGTAGAATTTCAACTCGATCCAAAGTATCCACCTCAGAATGAATATACTTTGTTCTTACTCCGGCATTCATTAAATAGTTGGTCAGTTCTTCTGCCATCCGCTTGGTCAGAGTGGTAATCAGTATTCGTGATTCCATTTCAATGGTCTTCTGAATCTCTTCCATCAAATCATCAATTTGATTCAAGCTAGGCCTGACATCTATGATAGGATCTAGTAAGCCAGTAGGCCGAATAAGTTGTTCTATAATGACTCCTTCTGATTTTCTAAGCTCGTACTCACTTGGAGTTGCACTTACAAAAACAACCTGATTAAGCATATCCTCAAACTCATTGAAAGTTAGAGGCCTATTGTCTAATGCAGAAGGAAGTCTAAATCCATAATCAACAAGATTTACTTTTCTAGCTCTATCTCCACCCCACATAGCACGCACTTGAGGCACTGTGACATGACTTTCATCAATAATCATCATGAAATCGTCTGGAAAATAATCAAGCAAACAGAATGGTCTACTCCCAGGATTTCTTCTATCAAAATATCTAGAATAGTTTTCTACTCCAGAACAGTATCCGATTTCACGGATCATTTCTAAGTCAAATTCAGTTCGTTCTTTTATCCGCTTAGCCTCTAGAAATCTCCTTTCATCTTCAAAGTATTGCACCTGCTCCACCATGTCATCTTGGATCTCTTTCACTGCTACTTGTAACTGATCTTTATCGGTAACAAATAAATTGGCAGGGAATATGGAAATAATACGCTCGTCGGATAGCTTTTCGCCTGAAAACGGATCAATGCGCTGGATGGATTCTATTTCATCTCCCCAGAAAATAAAACGGTAAGCAAAATCAGCATAGGCGACAAACACGTCAACTGTGTCGCCTTTTACCCTGAAGTTTCCTCTTTTAAATTCAGCTTCCGTTCTACTGTACAAAATGTCTACTAAATCGAAAAGAAATTTATTTCTTGGAATCACATCACCTTCTTGGAGCTTAATGACGTTTTTCCCAAATTCTTCTGGATTACCAATACCATAAATACATGAAACTGAAGCAATAACAATGACATCACGCCTACCAGAAAGTAAGGCTGAGCTAGCGCTTAACCTTAGTTTTTCAATCTCTTCATTAATGGATAGATCTTTTTCTATATATACGTTGCTTGAGGGAATGAACGCTTCTGGTTGATAGTAATCATAGTAAGAAATAAAATATTCTACTGAATTTTCAGGAAAGAACCTTTTGAATTCACCATAAAGTTGAGCAGCCAAGGTCTTATTATGACTCAGAACAAGTGTTGGTTTTTGAACTTGCTGAATCACGTTAGCCATGGTGAACGTCTTGCCTGATCCTGTAACACCTAGTAGGGTCTGTGATGGCTCATCATTTTTTATCCCATTAACTAATTGCTCAATTGCTTGAGGTTGATCACCAGTTGGTTTGTACTCAGATTCTAATTTAAATTCCATTACTTATTATTCCAGATGTCCCAGGATTTCTCAGCTTGTAATTCCAACATTTCCAAACCATTTTTAGTTTTTGCACCGTACTCAATTCCCTTTTTCATGAAAGCAGTCTCTTCAGGATTGTAAACCAAGTCGTACAGATAGTGACTGCAGGTCAGCATATGATACGGTAGGTCAGCAAGCGAATCATTATTTGGAAACGTCCCGAGAGGAGTTGTGTTAATTATTAACTGAAATTGTTGGATTACCTGAGGTTTAGTTGTTAGTTCTTCATAAGTATAATTGTCAGTCCTCTTTTTTCTAGATACTTCTTGAAATTCAATATCCAAGTCTTTTAATGCTGCTTTTACTGCTTTTGATGCTCCTCCAGAGCCAAGAACAAGTGCCTTCATATCATCATTTGAAATCCATCTCCTTAGCGACTCTTTAAATGCGAAGTAATCCGTGTTATATCCTATAAGTTTTTCATCTCTTTTAACGATTACATTGGTAGCACCTACTTTCAAGGAACTTTGATCTTGATGATCGAGAAACTGTGTAATATTTTCTTTGTGAGGAATCGTAACATTAACGCCTTTCAGGAGCACATCATTTTTCCATAAATCAGGAAATTTATCTAAAGAATCTATTTCGAAGAGTTCGTAACTGTGATCATTAAGATCTAGATCCTTAAATCTCTTTTGAAAAAATTGCTTGGAAAAACTATGACCAAGTGGATAACCAATAAGTCCATACTTTTTCATGTTGAACTGAATTTACTCATTACACGAATGTAAATGTGAAAGTTGATAAACTAGTCAATGCATTAATCCTTTGAAACAGCTCTTCTTTCTAATAAGAAGACCATTCCAAAGCCAATTATAGCTAATACTGATGCGACAAAGAATTCTGTATCAACAGAGGGCATCTGCCAGATATATCCCACAGCCTTTTCTTTCCCTTCAAACGTTTCTATAATTGTTTGCTTCCATGGCCAAATAATAAGTAATGATCCAGCTACAAATCCAGCTAAAATAGCAGTGGTTTGATCTTTGAAATTGCTAAATAAGTATGATAGTAGTCTGGAGAAAACAATTAACCCCACAGCACATCCAAGTATTAAAGGAATGAAAATAGAAAAATTGAATGTATACACTGCTTTCAATAATAATGCATAGTTACCCATTAGGAGCATAATATAAGACCCAGAAAGCCCTGGGAGAATCATGCTACAAATGGCAACTACACCACATAAGAAAATATAGAAAAAGCTATCATTTACCTGAGCAGGAGGAAGAAAAGCTATGGATACAGCCACAATTGTCCCAATAGTAAAACTTAATATCGTTTTCAAATTGATTTGATCTACTTGTTTTCCAACAGCAAAAATGGAAGCCACAATTAATCCGAAAAAGAAAGCAAGCGTAAGTACCTCGTAGTTTTCGAAAGCATATTCCATGCCTTTAGCAAGGCTTAAAATACTTACTGCAACTCCTAAGAAAAGAATAGATAAGAAGTTCAGGTCAGTTGCCTTAAAAAAATCGCTCAATTGCCCTTTCAGAAGTAGGCGCATTGTTTCGAGATTGAAACTCTTTAGCGCATTGATCAATCTTTCATAAATTCCGGTAATGAAGGCTACTGTACCTCCAGAAACTCCAGGAATTACGTTTGCAGCACCCATTGCCATGCCTTTGAGGAAAAGAGAGAAGGAATTCATTTGTGATTTTTGTAATTTATTTGGGGGTCAATAACATATGCTATGTCTAAGTATCAAATAAACACCCAACAGAGCTTAGTACTAAAACGCAAAATAAGTTGAATACTTCCATATTGCGTATAAACGCTAGGACTAAAAGTAAACTCGAATGAAAAATTCTCACCACTTTCTCACCTTATGTCTCATTTTGACAGCTTCTTTTACGTCTCTTGCTCAGCAAATAGATACGGAATATGAAACTCAAAAGAAAAGCATTTTGAAAATGGAATTCTTTTCTCCACTTACAGGGCACACCACTTTTGGTTACGAACGCTACATTAAAGATTGGGTTTCTTGGGAGGCTAAACTAGGCATTATTGGTCTTGGAGTTGATCAAGAAGATTTTAATGGCTTTGACAAGAACTCAGCTGGCTTATTATTGAGAGGAGGTCCAAAATTCAAGCTGAATCCTGATTTTGTCACACGAGACTTGAGAGGCTCACACCTTCTAAGTGGGAAATATATTCGACCAGAAATAGTGGCTTCTGTTTACAGTGAAGATGAGATAGTGTTTACCAACTCGGGGGATGAGACGATTAGAAAAAATTATAACTCATTTGCTTTGTTGATCAACTACGGCAGACAATATGTCTTAGCAGATATAATGTCTATTGACTATCATGTAGGTGTTGGTTACGGATTTGACAACTACAATGGAAACGATGGAGGAAAGTACCATCACAGTCATACTCTAGGAGATAGCAGTTTCCCCATAGCTTTTTCAGCAGGGTTTACAATAGGCGTACTTCTAAAATAGTTTATTTAAGAAAATAATCGAAAGTATCTCCTCTTAATCCTAATCGGATGGTTTCAAGAGGGATAACCTCATTTGGAGCAATGTTTCCAAGGTTTACATTGGTTCCGCATAGTTTAATAAACCATACTTGTTGAGCTTTTTGAGGTGCTTCCCATAAAATTTTATCTCCAGGTATTTGGGTTAAAATTTCCTCAACTAAACCTTGTCTTACTTCACCCGAATCTCTAAATAAGCCCACATTTCCACCTTCTCTTGCTTCCCCAATTACTTTCCAAGCACCAGCTTCTAATTCAGTGCTCATTTGCTCAATCCACTTGTATGGAGGAATGATTTTGGCAGCATCTTTTGATCCTACCTCACTCAAAACAGTGACTTGTTGAGAAAGAGTTCTGATGTACTCACACTTTTTGTCGTGATCCATCTCAATAGATCCATCTGAAACTTCAGCGTGAGCAAGATCAAACTTATCCAATACCTTTCTGTAGTCATCAAATTGATCCCTAACGACAAACGCCTCAAACAGAGTCCCACCTAAATAGCATGGTATTCCTGCCTCTTTGTATATAGCAAGTTTTTCTTTAAGGTTAGGTGTTACATAAGATGTTGCCCAACCAAGCTTTACGATATCAATGTAATTTCCGCTTGTTTCAATAAGATCAGAGACTTCTCGCATGCTTAGCCCCTTATCCATCACCATCGTGAAGCCTTCAGTACGTGGTTTAGTCGTTCTTTCTGGAATATTATTTAGATCGTAATTCATGCGATTTGTTGAGTGCTCATTTTTTAAACAGATGCAAAAATCACAAATTATCTTAAGACGATCAAAAAAGGTTTAATTATTATCTTTTCTGAACTGATCAATTATACGATAAAGTGCTTTTTGAGTGGGTAAATTAGGAAAGAAATCAAATAATAATTGATGTGCATCAAAGTCAAGCATTAATGCAGTCTCTAATCTGTTTATTGCATTTTTATAGCTTCCAGATCCTATTAGGTATACAACACCACGATAATACATCTCTGCGTTATCAGGACATTCATCTAAGCCACTTTCTAACACATTTATTGCCTCTTGGTAATCCCCTTGCTCATAGTAAGCCATAGACCAGTCAAGCCAAACCTTAGGATTTCCAGAGTCTATTTCACTAGCCTCAGTATAAGCATTCATTGCAGAAACTAGATTACCAGTTTTGTATTCTGCATCCGCCACTGATTTCCAGTAAGTACCATTTTCAGAGTCTAATTTCAATGCTTTGTTAAGGAAATGAATTGCCTCATACCATTTTTCTTGTAGGACTAAACATACACCAACTCCGTACCATGCTTCATGGTACATTTGATCCAGTTTCGAAGCTTTTTGGTAATACTTTATTCCCAATTCTAATTGCCCCAATTTCTCGTATGCAGCACCAATGTGGCAATAGGTTTCAGGTGAAGCTCCCTCAAGTTCATGAGTCTTAAGATAAGCAGCCAGTGCTTCATCATGTCGCTCGACATTCATGAGAGCATTGCCTAAATTGAACCACGCGCTACTGAAGTCATCGTCTATTGCTGTAGCATATTCATATGCATCTATCGCTTTTTCGAACTTTCCTAACTTATTGTATACTATTCCTAGATTGTACCATGCATATTCTGAATATGGGTCTTGGTCTATGAACTGTTGGTAATACGAAAGACTACTTTCTAATTCGCCTGACACATCTAAGCAATAGGCCAATTCATACAATGCGTTTTCGTTAAGCATATTGATTTCAATAGCTTTCTTATAAGCAGAAACTGCTTGTTTGTATTTACCTAAACCTTGATAGGCCATCCCAATGCTAAAATAAATTTCATCTTTATCTTCTACATTGATTAATGCTTTCTCATAGCAATCTATGGCTTCTTTGAATTCTGAAGTAATACAGTGAATAGCCCCTTTCTGCATCAGCAGCTCAGGATCATTGGGTTGAATATTCAGTGTTTCCTCTAAAATTTCTATTGCATCATCTGCTCTATCTTGTTTTACTAAGATGTCAGATTTTTCAATCGTGAGCTCTATAGAGTAAGGAAATTGACTGAGAGCGAAATTGACTGCTTTTAAAGCTTGGATGTTTTTATCATTGCTCGAGTAAAACACAATTACTTTTAACAAAGATTCTTCATCAAAATAATGGCTCTCCTTATTTTTAAGAAAAGCTTCAAACTTTCTGACGAGTTCTTTTTCTTCCTTACGCTTGTGTTCTTCAGCCATTGATGAATAATGATTTGGCAGTGGGTTTATTTTTCAAATTACGAGAAAATGACACTATAATAATCTCGTATTCAGAAAAATAGTTTTCCACAATGCTATAAAAAGCTGTTATTGAGGCATAATCCGCTTTTTAAGTAAGATTGAATTTCTTTTTTTTTAAACGCTTTTTCTAAAAATGCTACTTGCGAAATTTTATGTAAGTCTGATCCTAAAATGTCTACCAAATTATTTTTGAAAAGTTTTTTCGCTATTTTCTGTGGTGATTCGCCATAGTAACCGCAAATAGAGCTTGCAGTCACTTGCATCAAAGTTCCCATACTTTTTAATTCTTGAAGCCACTCGATTGATCCTTCCAAGAACTGATATCGCTCAGGATGAGCAAGGACAGGAGTATATCCTTTAGACTTCAATTCAAAGAGAGCCTCCTCAAAAAAGATTGGTTTATTCAAAAAAGAAGACTCGACTAAAACCAGATTTTTTCCGAAAAAAAGAATTTCCTTGTTTGTTTTTACCTGATTTAGAAACTCTTCATCTACAAAATACTCGGCTGCAACTTCTACTTGTATATCTAAATTATGTTCATTAATGGCCTTCTGCACAACCTCTAATCCACTTTTTATTCCGATAATCGTGTTTGGATACCTCGGATGAATATGTGGAGTAGTAATAATTTTTTGATAGCCTAATCTCTTAAATGCGGTTAGCATTTCAAGTGTTTGCTCTAATGATTTAGCCCCATCATCTATTCCAGGTATTAGATGTGAATGAATGTCTATTAATAGATTATTGAATGATTTTTTTTTAAAAAATCTCAAATGATTGTTTTTTTTAGACTGAAGTATCTTTAGAGTCCTCACTGTAATACCCATACCCATACCCATAGCCATAGCCATAGCCGGGTGTAGAGTCAATTGAATTTAGAATAGCAGTGATATTATTAAATTGATCTGTTGCTTTTATATCGTTTAGCACCTTAACAAAGCTTCTTTTAGAGTAATCTGCTCTAACAATATATAATTGAATGTCGCACTTTTTCATAACAATGCGTCCATCTGTGACCAACCCAACTGGAGGTGTATCTAAAATTACTACGTCAAATTTTTCAGATAATTCTTTAATAAGCTCGTTAAACTCAGGCTGAAGCAATAGTTCAGAGGGGTTTGGAGGGGTTGGACCTGCAGCAATAAAATGTAAGTTTTCAATTTTAGTATCTTGAATGCTTTCTGCAAGAATACTTTTACCAGACAGAATGGTACTTACTCCGTTTTTTGCTGAAACACCACCAAAAGCCAAGTGAACTTTAGGCTTTCGCATGTCAATATCAACAACACATACTTTTTGATTAGACATGGCGATTATAGCACCAAGATTAGCAGCCACAAAAGTTTTCCCTTCGCCGGATATGGTAGATGTTACACTAATCAATCGTGTATCTTTTTTGCCATTTATGAAATCCATATTGGTTCGAAGTGTTCTTAATGCTTCGCTCAGCGAAGACTTTGAATCTTTTTTTACCACTAACGATGTTTGTGCTAATGACTCTTTTTCGTATCTAGGAATGGCGCCAAGTACGGGCACACGGACTAATTTTTCTAATTCCCTTACTCCAGCTACTTTATTATGAGCCAAATACCTAACTAACAAGAAGACAACACTGAGTATTAAACCAATCATAAATCCAGCACCAATAATTAATACTTTCTGAGGCTTGATTGGAGCTGCAGGAAGGGACGCTGGTGATAAAATGATGTTTTTAGTAACCGTACCTGCTCTTGTTATTTCAAGTTGAATTTTTGACTGTTGAAGAGATAACATGGTTTCTTCTTGCAGAGTGTAAAGCCTTCTATTTTTCCCATAATCAGTACCCATAGAAGGAAGCCTAGTGAGATTTCCTTCTAGTATTTTTCTTCTAGTACTTATCAATTCTGTTTGATCAACTAATGCTTCTAGGTAAGCTTTCATAAGAGCATCGAGACCCTCTTGTGTTTTATCTAACTCAAGGTCGATTTGCTCAACAACATACGAGGTTTCATTGTAAGATGCGAGTTTTATCTCCCTACTTTCCTGTAGTTGAGAGTAATCAGTTAATGCCTTTACCAAGCTGCTAGGCATTTGCTCTACAATAAATGGATTGAACACTAGGGACTTTTTTTCTGCTACTTGTTTAGATAGACTTTTTAGGTTCGCAATTTTGATTCGAAGATTGTATCTCTGCGAATCATACACCGAAAGCTGCTGAATTGTCCTATTGAGATCATTGTTTAGGTTAGTCGTTCTATTTTCGATAGTGAATTCCTCAAAGTAATCCTCATACTCAGCAAGTTTGCTTTCAGTGCTTTCTATTAAGTTATCCAAAAACTCTATTTTCTTTTCGAGAGCCCCATTTTTAACTTCTTTAGTGTACTCTAGATAAAGGGTGTCAATGATATTAACTATGTCATTAGCCTTGAACTTATTGTGATCAGTAAGAGAAATTTTTATTGTCTGTGCGCTAAAATTTTCAGGTACGACATCCACGTTTTCTTGTAGGTAATTGACAAGCGAGTTTTCATCATTGATAATGAAAAAGAAATTGTCGGCATCATTCGATTGAAAATTCCTTGTTTTCTCTATTAATAAATTAAAATCTGATGTTTTGATTTCCTGACCAAATGAGTATGTATTGGTGACATTTTCTCCATTTTTAGTAAAGGAGAGATTAAAGGTGTTTTGATCTTTCAGATCTAAATCAAAAACATGGTTAAAGTAAGTCGTATTTAATACTTTGAATGAAACAACGAATGGCGAATTTTGATACCGTTCGTCCGTCAGAGCTCGTCCATATACATGGTAAGAGACCTCTAAGTCTGCAGCTCTAGCAACTCTAGAAAGAAATAGTCTAGATTTCAGTAATTCAATTTCACCTGATATTTCATTCTGATCTTGGTTACTCATCACATCAGAGAGTCCAAGCACATTTGCTTCGCTTTCAAAATCCAGTTTTATGGTGGACTCTGACTTGTATACAGGCTTTGTATACCTCACATACAAGTAAGATCCCGCTGTTGTGAAAATAACAAAAGCAATAAGCCAGATCTTACTCCTTTTTAAAACATACCAAAATCGCTCTATGTCAAATGACTCAAGAAAATCATTGTCACTTTCAGGATTGTTATGAATTTGATTCTCCATTATAAATTTTGGACAACAACTATTAATGTAAGAACACTAGAAACAAGACTTAATGCGGGAGAAATATCACGAAGTGTTTCTAGCCAAGGTCTTCTCCAAGGCTCAATGTATATCACATCATTAGGCTCTACATTCATGTTAGTATTCATCATAGTACTAATGGAAGAGAGATTGATTTGATATACTAAATCACCTCTAATTAATTTAATATTCTGTGCTTTTGCTCCAAGATCTAAGCCTTCAGCACTTGCTAATATTTCCAACAAATTAGTATTCTCATTGGGAAGTGGGATTACTCTACCCCCCGGAGCACCCAATACAAAAACCCTTCTATTCGATATTCTTAGTTTTATGAAGGAACCCTTATATACCGTATCAAATTTTGATGCTAGCTTTTGCTCTGCTTCGAATAGTGTAAGATTAGCTAATTGGATTGACCCAATTATGGGAAAATATGCTGTTCCATCTGCTTGTATAATGTATTGAAATCTGTCTCTAAATTGTTGCTGTTGTTGACCTGCATTTCCTGCTGTCACCAATTCAAAATTCGGATCAATTAAACGTTCACCTTCATTAGTAAAGACATCTAACAAAAGTGCATCGTTTGGTCTTAGTGGATAATTTTTCTCAATACTATTTGTTGCCTTGGAGAGGTCTTCCTCAGTAAAGTCATCATCAAGTCTAAACATGATGTCTTGTTTGTAAACTTTACAGCTAGATAGAATAGCTATTATAATGAGTGGTAAAAGGCGATTCACTTCTTGATATTTTGTATTGTGTAAAAATAGCTAAAAACTCTAGCTGTCATGAGCAATGCGATTTATTACATTCATGTATTTGTCAATGACGTAATTTTCATCAAATTTTTCCTCAACAAGTTTTCGAGAGTTAAAACCTAACTGCAACTTTTCATAATCGCTTAGGGAGAGAAACAATTTGACCTTATCTATTATGCTTTTTGCACTTTTAGCTTCAAAGAGATATCCATTAAATCCGTCACTCACAACTTCTTTACAGCCAGGCACATTGGACGTAAGTAAAGGTCTCCCGATTGCAGCGCTTTCAAGCAAAGTTCTGGGTGTCCCCTCTCGGTAAGAAGGGAGAACAATAACATCGTGATTTTTTATCACTTGAGCAATATCATCGGAGTGGTCTAAATAAGTGAGTCCATTCCTCTTCCATTCCTCTAATTCATCTCTTGAAATAGATCGAGAATGACTCTCGTCTAACCTACCAACGAGTGCAAATGATGTTGTTGAATCATTGATGAATTCAGCTGCAGCCTCTGCGTATTCGCGAACCCCCTTTTCAATGATTAACCTTGAAATCATCAAAAAATTCGTTTTGGCACCTACTTCAAGTTTCGAATAAGAAAAACATTGGAGATCGATCCCTGAACCCGGAAGTATATCCCTTCTTTCTTGGGCAACTTTTACAATTGATGTAAATAATTTTTCATCATCTTCGTTTTGAAAAAAAATGAAATGGGAATATTTGAAAGCTGTTTTGTATAACCTAATAGCTAGTTTACCGACCATACCTTTCACCAAGAAAGTCGTGCCTAATCCACTGACATTACATATAGTCGATACTTTTGACACCTTACCTGCTAAGGATGAATAGATGTTAGATTTGATCGTGTAGCTGAGTGAAATGTCTGGTTTTTCATTTTTGAAGACCTTTATTAGTTGAAGTAAATAGGCGGCATCTTTCAATGGGTTCACACCAGTGCCATCAAGAGGTGTTTCAATAAATCGAATGCCCCATTTTTCAATCTCCTCAGTATATTTATCTCTTGGAGCAAGCGCAATTACTTCATGACCCTCTTCGATAAAGTGTAGCGCTAGCCCTTTTCTGAAATTATAAATATTCCAACAGGTGTTGGTTACAAAAGCAATTTTCAACTTAGTTGTATTTTGAAAGACAAACTTTTGTAAGCTATTGTTAATTCGCAAACTTTACATCAAATATGATTGAAACGGCAAAGAAGAGAGAGACAGCAGTTTTGGTTTCCTTGGGCTCTAAATCAGAGTCTGATGAACGAATGCAAGAAATGATGGATGAGTTGGCATTTTTGACTCAGACACTACAAATAGAAATTAAGGGACAGTTTACTCAGAAGTTGGAACATCCAGATCCAAAGACTTTTGTGGGTAAAGGGAAACTTGATGATATCAATATTTTTTGTAAGGCGGAGAAAATAGATGTTGTCGTTTTTGATGACGACTTATCTCCATCTCAACTACGAAACTTAGAAAAGGAGCTCAAGGTCAAAATTTATGATAGAAGTTTACTGATCTTAGATATTTTTCTAAAAAGGGCAAAAACAGCTCAAGCAAAGACTCAGGTAGAGCTAGCTCGCTTCCAATATTTGTTACCAAGACTTACTAGAATGTGGACACACCTTGAAAGACAAAGAGGCGGTACTGGTACAAGAGGGGGAGCTGGTGAAAAAGAGATTGAGACGGACAGAAGGATGATTCGAGATCAGATCAATGTCTTGAAAAAGAAACTTGAAAAAATTGAAAAACAATCTCAAACTCAGAGAAAATCACGTAGTGGGATTGTAAGGGTAGCTTTAGTAGGATATACCAATGCCGGAAAGTCTACTCTTATGAATATTCTAAGTAAGCAAAAAGTGTATGCTAAAGATGAGCTTTTCGCTACGGTAGATTCAACTGTAAGGAAAGTGGTTTTAAGCAATCTCCCTTTCCTATTGTCTGACACTGTTGGTTTTATTAGAAAGCTACCGCACGATCTAATTGAGTCTTTTAAGTCTACACTAGCAGAAGTGAAAGAGGCGGATATTTTATTACATGTGATAGATGCATCTAACCCATTCTATGAAGACCATATTCGTGTTGTTGAGGAAACACTAGACGAAATCAATGCTTCTTCTATCAATACTATCAAGGTATTCAATAAAATAGACCAGATAGATTCAGAGGAATTGAGTACGGGAAAAGGTAAATCCATTTATATAAGTGCTAAATCAGGACAAGGCATTTCAGAATTGAAAGAGATCTTAACAGAAGAAGTTAAGAAAGATCACATGCGCATATACCCAAATTATATGCAAAGAGAGATCTATTAGGTTTTCCTAAATTACCTTAAAACTACAATGGCCTCATAGTTCAAGGGATAGAATAAGCGTTTCCTAAACGTTTGATCCAGGTTCGAGTCCTGGTGAGGCCACTTTGAAATGAATACACGTGCTATTTAGTACCATCACCTCTTGGAAGGTGCAAATAGACCTAAGAATATACTATTCAACATTCTTAAAAACGGAAGAAAATCAATCTTTAGAGTAATTCCTTTTTGTTTTTAAGATAATTTCACAACCTCACGCAACCAATGCAACACAGCTTGCATCTACCCAATGAAGGTGAACAAAATGCTGCGAATAAATAAATCATCAACTGAAGAAGAACTATTGCAAGGCTGTCGAAAAGGCAAGCCGGCAGCACAGCGTGACCTTTACAATAGGCTAGCACCCAAAATGTTGGGAGTGTGCATTCGATACATCAAGGATAGAGAAGAGGCTGAACATGTAATGATTGGTGGAATCGTAAAAGTA
Source organism: Ekhidna sp. (assembly GCA_045106975.1). GTDB lineage: Bacteria > Bacteroidota > Bacteroidia > Cytophagales > Cyclobacteriaceae > Ekhidna. The sequence goes on from JBGCFL010000126.1 coordinate 22,925, forward strand.
TTTGATAAAATAGATCAGTTTAAAGGTGATGGAAGCTTTGAGGGCTGGGTAAGAAGAATTGTGGTGAATGATTGCTTAATGTATATAAGAAAGCATAGATCTATGTCTTTGGAAACAGATATAGAAACTGTTCATAATGACCCGAACCTCAACACAATGGAAGATGCATTGGATGTTGAAGACCTGCTAAAACTGATTGATGAGCTGCCTGTAGGATACAGAACAGTTTTTAACCTCTACGCGATAGAGGGTTTTAGTCATGCTGAAATTGGAAAAATGCTTGATGTGAGCGAAAATACTTCCAAATCTCAGCTGAGCAGAGCTAGAAAGTGGCTACAAACACGACTAGCAGAAATAGAAAGTGAACTAGAAAACACAATGACAAATGGATCAAAATAAAATCGATCGGCTATTTAGAGAGAAGATGGATAAGCTAGAAGTGATTCCATCCGAAGCTGCTTGGTCTCAAGTAGAGAAGCAAATTCGCGCTAAGCGTGAATTCAAAATATACTGGACTGCAGCAGCTGTTACTTTGATTTTTGCGGCATGGGCATTCTGGCCAAGTCAGACTGTGATGAATCAAACGCCAATCGCTTCAGAGGTAAGTTACCCACAGAAATTTGACGCAACTGACTTTCACTTTAGTGAAATAAAAGTAGCAAAGGTCAAAAAAGAAGTCTCAAACGAAGCTATTAGAAATGTGGCAGATAGACCTACCCTGCAATTAGTTTCAAAAGTAGATGAGCAGAAGGAAGAAGTAAAACCTGCTTTAGAAGAGTTAATTCCTCTTGAAATAGATACCAAAACAGCTGTAGCAACAGTAGAATTGGAAACTCCTGAAACAATAGAGGAATTAAAAAGTACTGTCATTGAAGACTTCACAGCAGTAAAAATTACTTACATATCGTCTGCTAGTAATGACAATTCGGAAGAATTACAGAAAACAGATTCAGCAAACGCATTTAAGAAGATTGTTGCATTTGCTGGGAAAATTACTCCTAGTGAGATGATGGCAGAGTTTAAGTCAGCAAAGGACAATCTGCTCAACAATGGATTTAAGAAAAAGGAAAAGAACTCGCTTTAAAAAAGACTAATTATGAATACGCTCAAAATAAATACAACTATGAAAGCAATAGCCACACTAATAATAATGGCATTGTGGATACCCGCATCTGCGATGGCTGAAAATAATCTAGAGGGAGATACGGTAATAATAGAGCTAAATAAAAACAGCAAAATAGTTATCTATACTAAAAGTAGAGATGATCTCTCTGCCTTGAAAAATTATGATATAAATCAAATGATTCGTGATTTGAACGAGCAACTTTCTGATACGGTAAACTACCTTGAGCTTAATGCAGATGAAGGGAAAGCTTATGCCAATGACGATGAAGTAAACATGGATGACTGGAAAATCAACAGTGATGAAGTGAGAATTAAGCTTGGAGGCATGCAAGTAGACGTAGATCCTGATGAAGTAGATGACTGGGATGAGGATGACTGGAATGATAGAAAAAAGGTGAGTTATGATGCAGATAGAGTGGATAGAACAACTCATCACTTCAACGTAGATATTGGATTGAACAACTGGTTAGACAACAAAGGCAAGTTTCCAAATGAAACAAATGAAGATCACTCAGTAAAGCCATTTGGATCATGGTATGTTGGGCTTACCAGCCTCAATAGAACATGGGTGGGAGGACCATTATTCTTAGAATGGGGTCTAGGTTTAAACTGGTATAACTGGAAACTGGAAAATCCAGACGTATTGATTAGTGAGGGACCAACACAGACAAACTTTACTGTTGTACCAAACAACATAAGTGGCCAAAAAAGTAAACTAACTGCTACCTACATCAATGTCCAAGCAGTACCCATGTTTGACTTTTCAAAAGGGAGACAAAGAGTGAAAAGCATTGAGTCTCGTGGTGTTAGGGTGAAAAGATATTCGCGCAAGGGCTTCAGATTTGGACTAGGTGGATATGCTGGATATAGAATAGGAAGCCACTCCAAGTTTGTCTATAAAGAAGATGGAAAAAGAGACAAGGATAAGGATAAAGATAATTTCTACCTTGAAAATTTCAGATATGGACTTAGAGCTCAAGTAGGGTGGAAAGGGATGGAGTTCTTTGGAACATATGACTTGAATGAAGTATTCTCAAAAGGTAATGGACCTGCATTGAATGCAATAAGCTTCGGAATTACACTATAAGAGAATAGAAAACACTAACTCAAAGCATCACTTCAAAAGAGTGATGCTTTTTTATTGCACCTCACCACCCATAAAGATCTCCCTATCTTTTTTAGTCAATCTTACGTCTCTAGTCACCTTATCCTGTGATGGACGCATCAACGAATACTGCACTAAGACTGCAAAATATGAAAGAACAAAAAGGTAAGAAGAAATAATCCAAAGTCCTGCTAGACTAATCAATGAGGCCATTAAAAGAAACCCAAATCGCCAAGTATTCCTTTCCATATACTCCTTCAACTTGTCTCGCAAAGGCATCTCCTCATTAACTATATACTGTGTTATTTTTCCTTTCCAAGCATACCAGGAGAGGAATCCAATAACACTATTCACCAGTACTAATAATATAACTGTCAGTGCGCCATTGTCAATGGAGAAGCTTTTTGAGGAATCAATTTCTAGAAAAAGTAGTGCAAAGGGAATTAATGAAACAGCTATACAGAGATGATATATCTGATTGATTTGATGGTGAAAATCATTCCAAGTTTTAAATCCTTTTGCCATACCGCAAAGGAATCAAAGAATTAAAACATAACCTATTCTAAATTTTTATCGTATATTGATATGATATCATTTTAATATCACTTTTCAAGTGAAAAAAATATTCCTTAAACCATTATTAGATTCAATTGCCTATTTGAAAGAATTTAATTGATAGTCATTTATCCTCTACTGAAATTTTTTAATCAAGAATACTTATGAATACACATGAAAAAACGACTCAGCCAATATCGGGATATGCAGGCCTATTATTGAGCCTAATCTTACTCACAATATTTATAGCTGGCACAGCAATAACACACTCTCCCATTTTTATTCCTGTGATCATGGCATGGCTTATCATGATGCCTGGCTTTTTCTTTGTCAATCCTAATGGGTCGAGGGTACTAACTCTTTTTGGGAAATACATTGGTACAGTCAAAGAAAATGGATTCTACTGGGTGAATCCATTTTATGTTAAAAGAAAAATAAGTCTTAGAGCTAGAAATTTTGATAGCGAAAGAATTAAAGTAAACGATAACATAGGGAACCCAATTCTCATCTCTGTCATCCTAGTCTGGAGAGTCAGAGACACATTTGCTGCTGCGTTTGAGGTCAATGATTATGAAAATTTTGTTAGAGTACAAACAGATGCTGCAGTTAGAAAACTCGCTGGAAGTTATCCTTATGACAATTTTGATGATGAGCAAGCAGACATAACGCTAAGGTCAGGTATAAAAGATGTGAACGAGCATTTGGAAAAAGAAGTTGAGGACAGGTTAAGCATTGCGGGTATTGAAATTCTTGAAGCAAGAATTGGCTACTTGGCCTATGCTGAAGAGATTGCTAGTGCAATGCTGAGAAGACAACAGGCGACAGCAATTGTTGCTGCCAGACACAAAATCGTTGAAGGAGCAGTAAGTATGGTAGAAATGGCGCTAGAGCAGTTAGAGGAGAAAAAACTCATAGAATTGGACGATGAAAGAAAAGCTGCCATGGTTAGCAATCTTATGGTAGTCCTATGTGCAGATAAAGATGTGTCTCCTGTTGTCAATTCTGGAACATTAAATCACTAATCATGAAGAACTACAAATTTTTAAAAAAAGGTGCCTTCGAAAACCTGGATAAATTTGAGAAAAGAGTGAATGAGGAAACTGCACGAGGGTTAAGAGTAATTAATTTCACTCAAGATCACGGCAGCATTATTGTTCTGCTAGAAAAATAACAACTATGAATGGTAAAATTCTATTTGAGGAAAAGCAAAGCTTTGTGGGTACTTGGGTCTGGTATCTAGTTTTGATTGTGGCTTTGTTTTCAGTGGGTGGCTCTATTCTTAGCGCTTTTATGTCTACCGAGACAGATGGAATTATTGGATTATCCATTGCGACTATTGTAACATTAGCAATAGTGATGCTCCTCTACTTTTCTAAACTTAGTATGATTATAGATCATGAATCTATACGCTATAGATACCCTCCTTTCGTCGGAAAGGAGAAGGTAGTTCGCAAAGGAGATATAAATGAACTTTACGTTAGAAAGTATGACTCTCTTACAGAGTATGGTGGTTGGGGATTCAGGTATAGTTTCAAAAACGGAAGAGCTCTAAACATCATAGGTGGTGAGGGTCTTCAAATTGTTGCGAATAATGATAAAAAAATATTGATTGGAACTCAAAAGCCTGATCAATTAAGATATGCGATAAAGAAATTGAAAGAAAACTGGGAAATAAAAAATGGCAAATAAAAAACCATTTGCACTAAGACTTAATGAGGACACCATGAAGTCATTGGAAAAATGGGCTGCCGATGAGTTTCGCAGCACAAATGGTCAAATAGAGTGGATCATTCACAAAGCATTGAAAGAAAACGGAAGGTTAAAGAATGAAAAATGATTTCATCTTATGAAGATTGTCTAGGATAGCGATTCCAGCTCCTTGACAATCTTCCAAGAATTAATTTACTATTGCCCTACAAAAAACATGGCATTAACAAACATCAGCTTACCATTCTGCCAAAATGATCTGAAAAGTGGATTGTCTACTATATGAACTATCTGCCCCCTACCCTTATTTTCAACGCCAAAGACAAGTGATTTTTTCATGTCTTCTCTCGCATACTTTCCAGCAAATCCACTAAGAATATCGCCTTCGCTTACAATTACCCCAACATTATTACCTTCAAGGTAGGCCACTTTGTTTGAGCCTGTTTTCAAAGTGAAATACGTTTTCCCGTATCCAAAAGCTAGAGGATGGGTATTATCTACTTTCACTTTATAAATAGCGCCTGGAGCAAACCCTTTAATAAATTCACGTTCTTGGCTCTCATAACTCACCATCTTTTCTCTCTGCTCACGTTCCTCTTTTTCTCTTTTCAATGCTTTTTTCTCATCATCAGAGTTAAATTCAGACAATGAAGAGTAGTCGCTATTCTTCAGTTTATTTAATGCTCCTTCAACGGCAATAAGTTTACCTCCAGCAGACACCCAATCCATTAACTTCTTCATCTGACCATCTCTAAAGAGACCATACCATCCGCTTTGCATGATAATTACATCATATTTTGAAAGGTCTACTCTTCCAAAATAATCTGTACCCAAAACTGTGACTGGATAATTCAAATCCTGTTCCATAAAATGCCAAGTCGCTCCAAAAGCCAAGGAAGAAGTACCATCTCCTCCTATCAAAGCTATTTTTGGCTTTTTCAAATATTTCACATCACTTGATCCTATATCTGGGCCTCCATCCATAAAACCTGTTCCAACCGCGCTAATGGTACGCTCACTCTCATTTGCTAAATCAGTGATCGTTTTTTCAAAATTTTTAATTGACTTATTATCTCTTTTAGCAATGATCAAACTGCCTCTATCAAAAAGTTCCCCTTTATGATTCATATCTCTCTCAGTGAATCTAACCTTAATATTATTCTTCAATAGGGAAGCTAGAAACCGAGCATCATCCATACTGTTCCATTTACTCATGAAAGCATAAGCCTTATCAGGAGTAGACATAGGCTTAAATTCATCTACTTCATTGCTATTGACAGAAATTAACTGAGTGGTAGCATAGGCCTGAATTCCATAAGCATAAGGAACTCCCCAAGCCGTAATATCATAAGTTACAGAATCAACCAGTGTTGTCTTTGGCTCAAACAGTATATGCGCCAATGTCGCTTTTGGCTGATCTGTATTGATCACCAAGTCATTCGTGCCTACAGAAAAACTCTTTGTATCTCCAGAAGAATACTCATATCCTTTCAGGCCTTTAGAACCAGAGGCTGTTCCATGTTCTATTCCTTGTGTATCTAGCCATGCTTTTAATGCATTGAATTTATCATCGTTTCCGTCATATTTGAGGACAAATGATTTGTATTTCAAACTAGAATTATCACCGAAAAATTTACCAAATTCTGTGAGTAATCGTTCTGAATTCATCGAAGCAATTTCCACAGTAGACAGGCCTGTTGTATAATGATGCGCTATTCTATCTTTCAATGTCAAAGAATCCCCCTCCTGCTTTATAATACCTAGACCAGCTCTTCCATGCCCGGCCTGCTCGTATGTCATTCCTATTGCTCCATTATATGTAGGATATGTATCTCCATAACTTGGATATAGCAAATCGAAAAACTGTTTTGTAAAGTAAAACCAGTTATTCTCATCAAAATATTTTGCGTGATTTCTACCTATTTCCTTTTGAAAATCTCTTTGAAAACCCGTAATCAGTTCATGATATGGTTGTGCTGCGGGAGCGAAGTAATAAGGTGAATTAATGCCTTGTTCATGAAAATCTACATGAATTTGAGGTAGCCATTGGTTATATATTTTAATTCGAGCTTGTGACTCTATTTGTGACTGCCATGCCCAATCCCTATTCAAATCAAATAAGTAATGGTTAGCTCTACCACCCGGCCATGGCTCATTATGCTCCAAAGAATTTGGATCTGGATTGTAAGGTTGATTCCCATTTTGCCAATAAAAATTAACATATCGTTCTCTTCCATCAGGATTAATGCAAGGGTCAATGATCACTACGGTATTTTCTAGCCAGTCCGATCGACTTGAGCCATCCTTCACCAATTCATAGATAGTAGCCATAGATGCCTCAGTGGAAGAAGACTCATTTCCATGCACATTATAACTCAACCAAATAATTGCTATATCGGTGGAAGGAGTGCCTTCAAGAATGCCTGCCCTCTTTAAATTATCAGTTCTGATTTGTTCAAGATTAGCCAGATTTTTAGGTGTGGAGATAAAAGCTGTCAAAAGCGGACGATCTTCATATGTTTTTCCATACTGTTGAAGGGTTACTTTTTCTGAGTTCTCGGATATATGGTTGTAATAATCAACAACCTGATGATGCCTTGTGAATTTGCTACCTAATTCATAGCCGTGAAATTCATTAGGGCTTTGAATTTGTGAGAAAAGAGAAAGTGGAAAAAGTAAAAGAACAACTAGTTTAGAGTGCATTTGATCAGATTAAAAGTGAATTATAACTTCAATGTGGTCTCAAAATACTTTCATATTGATTGATAAAAAACAAAAAACTGTTCAACGGTAGATAATCTACATTTAACAATAGGTTATATTTGATATAACCAGTCACAAAACATGAGGCTCAAAACCTTACTTATTTTTTTACTAATGGCTAATGGCGTTTATTCACAAACGTCCTTGGTAGATAGTTTATACAATGAGCTTGAGGTTACCGATCAAGATACAAGTAAGATTAATCTGCTTATAGATATTGCTTATGAACAAGAAGATAGTGTGCAATTGCAGACCGCTGTTGATGCTTATGAACTTGCAAAAAAAATAAATAACCCACGGTTTGAAGCCAGGTCTTCTGCTGTCTTAGGATACTTCTACTCATTCTATGATTTAGATTCAGGTTTATCTCTTCTCAACAATGGAGTCAATATTTATTTGGATAATGACTTCACTCTTAGAGCTGCAAATGCGCTTTGGTTCAAGGGTTTAGTCTTTGAAATAGAGAATCAATTTGACTCTGCCCTTTATACTTATGAGAAAGCTAGATTGATAGCAGAAGTAAATGATTATTATGATGAATTAGCTAATGCAGCCTTCTCAATTGGTAATATATTAAATATCAGAGGAGAAAATGCAAAAGCACTGAGATATAGTCTGGATGCTAAAGAAGCTTACCTTAAAGCCAACATGGTCATGGAAGCGGGACAAGTTCTCAATCAAATTGGAGTTATCTACGATCAAAAAGGTCTTTATTCAAAGGCATTAGAAAACTATCTACAAGCTTTAGACATAGCTATTGAAACTGGTGATATCGATAATGAAATTTTAGTTAGTAATAACCTAGGAATCATCTATGACAATATGAATAATACTAAAAAGTCTAAAGAATATTATTCAGGAGCCCTAGAAAAAGCTAATATTTATGACATGGCAGATAGTGAGGCCACTTTGATGAATAATTTGTCATATATCCATTTGGAGAAAGGTGATACTGCAAAAGCGCTCTCATTATTAAAAAAATCCCTCAGAATAGATCTTTCAGAAATATACCCTTGCTTTGAGAGCTATCCCAATGAAGGAATAGGCTCCATTTATGTTGCAAAAAATATGCTGGATTCGGCAGATTTCTATTTGAAAAACTCATTAAATATAGCTTCAGAATGTGAAGACATTGTGGTTCTCGCCACAGTATATAAAGATTTAGGAATGTTAGAATCAAAGAGAAACAACAATCAACTAGCTCTGACATACTTAACTAAAAGTCTTTCGATAAGTAAGAAATCAAACTTGATAACAGAAGTACATGAAGTCTACAAAGAGCTTTATCAATTTCATAAGTCCATTGGTAATACCAAAAAAGCAATTGGCTTTCTTGAGAGCTATCAATTACTATCAGATTCAATATATGAAGCGAAAAATGTAGAAAAAGCCACAAAATTAGCAGCTGAATACGATTTCAGAAAACAAGTAGAATTGATAGAAAATCAACAAAAGGAATCAGACTTATTGTTTGAAGCGGAACTCCAGTCAAAGCAAAGAAGAAACACACTCTACCTAATTATCATTACTCTATTTGCGCTATTAGCAATAGCTTTAGGCAGATCCTACTATCTAATCCGTAAAAACAACGAAAGACTTGTTTGGTTAAATGAGGAGAAAAACACTTTGATGGGGATGGTAGCGCATGATTTAAGGAGTCCTTTAAATATGATAAAAGGACTCATGGAGCTCATAAAAGCCACAAGACCCGACGATAAAAACACAGAAGACGAGCATTACATAGATCTAGTAACTCAGTCAACTGATAAAATGAGAGACATGATTGAAAGGGTGCTAGACATTAGCGCCGTTGAAAACATGAAGGTCAATTTAAACCTTGAAAGAAGAAATTTAGCTTTTCTTGTTTTTCAAGCCTCTGAAAACTTCAGGCAAATCGCGATGCAGAAGCAAATTGAAATACAAAACGAATTTGATTTAAAGTCAGACTTTCACTCAATTGTTGACCCAAACTACTTCGACCAGGTAATGGATAACTTGTTATCAAATGCTATCAAATTCTCAGAAATGGGCAAAAAAATTATTCTGAAAATAGAGCAAGATGGAGATGAAAATATAATTTCTGTAAAAGATCAAGGCCCTGGAATGAGTGAAGCTGATAAAGAAAAACTATTTAACAGATTCACTAAACTTGCAGCTAAACCTACAAGTAATGAGTCATCTACTGGTCTTGGTCTATCTATTGTCCAAAAATTTGTGAGGGCAATGAAAGGAGAAGTAGTTTGTGAAAGTGAGGAAGGAATAGGCACTGTCTTTTCCCTAAAATTTAAAGTGGCCTAAAGTAGCTTATCCAATTTCCACTTTAATTCTATCACTTAGCGGCTTTCCAACACACGTCAAAACATATCCATCATCTAACTCATCTTGAGATAACCCTTCAGCCTCATCAATACTTATTTGACCCTCGACACACTTTCCTCTACATGCGGTACAAAGACCACTTTGACAAGAGTAAGGCATATCTAAATCATTTTTTAAAGCAGTATCAAGAACGGAATCACTTTTTTTCACGGTCATAGAATACTCCTCTCCATCTAGAAGAATGGTAACCTCACTTTCTTCTATATCACCACTCTTCTTTGATTTTTTTGAAGATGTTTCATCTTTAGAAGAATCAAAACTCTCCATCATAATATTCGAATCAGAATATTTTGCTTTTTTTAGACCGGACGAAACAATATCCATCATTGGCTGAGGGCCACAGATATAAAACTCCGTTTGATCATCACAAGAATTTGCGTTGCAAATTTCTTCAATCATCTCTTCGGTAGGTCTCCCTATATAATCTGCTTCTCCACTTTCTAAAACATGAATAGCCTTGAATCTTCCTTCGTATTTTTTCTCCAGCGTTTCTATCAACTCTTTGAAGATGATATATTCTTCACTTCTATTGCCATACACTAAAACTGCATTACTATTAGGCTCTTTTATCAGCATCGATCTGATAATAGATATCAATGGAGTAATACCACTTCCCCCTCCAAAAAACACTGCATTCCTAGATTTTAAATCATCATATGTGGTTGTGAACATACCCATTGGCTCCATTACCTCAAGCTGGCTCCCCGCTTTCATATTATCATTCAGATGATTTGACATGGCTCCTCCGGGAACTCTTTTTACTGTCACTGCCGGGCGCTCATCGTCAAACGGAGTTGTGCAAAGAGAATATGCTCTTCGTATTTTCTTCCCCCCCACTTCGTCTATGATTGTAATGAATTGACCGGGTTCGTATTGAAATTTAGCCGGTTTTTCAAATACCAGATTTACAGCATCAGTAGCTACTTTCACTACTTCTTTGATAGTCATCATTTGATATCTATCATCTGTTTTCTTCTTCTTTTTAAATAGTCCGAATGCCATAGAGTAATTTTTTAATAGCGCAAAGGTAATTCTCACTCTTACGCCGAACAAGTAAACAGGATAAGGTAATTTTGCGTTCTCATTTTATTGAAAATCCATGAACTTCAATCCATTAGAGGGTATCTCTCCCATAGACGGCCGGTATAGAAATAAAGTAGCAAAACTTGCTGACTACTTTTCAGAAAAAGCATTAATTCAGTATAGAGTAAAAGTTGAAATTCTCTATTTCATAGCACTTCATGAGTCAGGCATTCCTCAATTGAAAGAATATGATTCCTCAAAAAATGAGGCTTTAAAAAGCATATATGAGAATTTCTCTTTACAAGACGCTGAAGCCATCAAAGAAATAGAAAAAACAACTAACCATGATGTTAAAGCTGTTGAGTATTTCATAAAAGCCAAGTTCGATGATTTAGGATTATCCAATTTCAAGGAGTTTATCCATTTCGGTCTCACCTCTCAAGATATTAATAATACAGCAATTCCGCTTTCCCTAAAGGATTCATTGATCAATACTTTTATTCCTAAACTACAAGGCTTGGTGACTGAGCTTGACAATAAGGTTTTGCAATGGAAGGATATTCCGATGTTAGCAAAAACTCATGGTCAACCAGCTTCTCCCACTAAACTTGGAAAAGAGATTGATGTATTCTCCACTCGGATCAAAGAACAATTAACGCTACTTAATCAGATTCCCTTTGCGGCAAAATTTGGTGGTGCTACTGGAAACTTTAATGCACATAATATCGCCTACCCAAGCTATGACTGGCATGCCTTTGGGGATCAATTTGTTAGTGAGAAATTAGGGCTAAAAAGAAGCCATCCAACCACACAAATAGAACATTACGATCACTTGGCTGCACTTTTTGATGGCTTGAAGAGAATCAATACCATTTTAATTGATTTGAGTAGAGATGTTTGGCAGTACATTTCCATGAATTACTTTACTCAAACGATAGCAAAGAATGAAGTGGGCTCATCTGCAATGCCACACAAAGTAAATCCTATTGATTTTGAAAATGCCGAGGGTAATTTTGGAATAGCCAATGCTATTTACGAGCACTTAAGTGCAAAGCTTCCAATTTCAAGACTACAAAGAGATTTGACAGATTCGACTGTATTAAGGAACATCGGAGTGCCAATTTCTCATTCATTTATTTCATTGTTATCTCTTCAAAAAGGACTTTCTAAAATCAATGCGAATGAAGAAGCAATAAGGGCAGATTTGGATGATAATTGGGCGGTTGTTGCCGAGGCTATTCAGACTGTATTAAGAAGAGAAGGATATCCACAACCTTATGAGGCATTGAAAGCACTCACAAGAACTAATGAAGGCATTACCGAACAATCTATTCATGCCTTTATAAAAGAATTAGATATCTCTAATGAAGTAATGAATGAATTAATGGAGATTACTCCTTTCAATTACTTGGGTAAATAGTTTAGTTGTTCCCTGCTAATAAATAGAGAACAGCCATACGAATAGCCACTCCATTTTCTACTTGCTTGAGGATAAGTGAGTGCTCCGAATCCGCAACATCACTTGTAATTTCAACACCCCTATTAATAGGACCAGGATGCATGATTACGATCTCCTTATTCAAAGAATCAAGTAACGGCTTATTTACTCCAAAATATTGAGAGTACTCTCTAAGAGATGGGAAATACCTCATTTGTTGTCGTTCTAGTTGGATTCGGAGGACGTTCGCAACGTCACACCATTCTAGAGCTTTACGAATATCTGTCTCTACCTTCACTCCTAGCTCTCCAATATGTTTTGGCAGCAATGTAGCTGGACCACATACCATCACTTCTGCTCCTAAAGTTTGTAATGCAAAAATATTTGAAAGTGCAACGCGAGAATGTAGAATATCGCCGACTATAACTACCTTCCGTCCTTTCAGTTCTCCAATTTTCTCCTGCATCGAAAATGTATCCAGCAGAGCTTGAGTTGGGTGCTCATGCGTCCCATCTCCTGCATTTATTATGTTGGCATCAATATGCTTAGCTAAGAAATGAGGTGCTCCAGGACTAGAGTGACGCATCACTACAATATCTACTTTCATAGCCAATATATTGTTGACCGTATCTAGTAGCGTTTCTCCTTTTTTCACAGAACTTCCAGAAGCGGAAAAATTAACTATATCTGCAGACAGTCTTTTCTCCGCTAGCTCAAAAGAGATTTTTGTTCTTGTTGAATTTTCAAAAAAAATATTAGCCACAGTAACATCCCTAAGAGATGGAACTTTCTTTATAGGCCTATTAATAATTTCTTTGAAATTCGCTGCTGTTTGAAAAATGAGATTGATATCCTCTATGTCGAGGTTTTTAATTCCAAGGAGATGTTTACTCTTCAGCTGGCTCATTCTTCTTTGTTGATTAACCAAATATTATCTTCTTTTCCCTGCTCTTGTAGTTCTACGAGTACCTTCTGCGATTGTATAGTATTCACTTTTCTACCTACATAATTAGCCTCAACGGGTATGTGCCTGCTATACAGCCTGTCGATCAAGACTAACAGTTCTACTTTTGATGGCCTTCCGAAAGTATTCATTGCATCAAGAGCTGCTCTTACCGTACGACCAGTAAAAAGAACATCGTCAATCAAAATAACATTCTTATCCTCTATCTCAAATGGGATTTTTGTCTGACTGGGAGTGACTGGCTCATCCCTCCTTCTAAAATCATCTCTGTGAAACGTAGTGTCTAGGTATCCAATATGGATTTTCTTATTCGTTAGCTTCTCGAGCTCGCTTCTAACCCTTTCAGCAAGATAAATACCTCTGGGCTGCATGCCAATAATAACTGACTTAGAGAAATCATCATGAATTTCAATGAGTTGCTGACACAATCTACTAATTGTGAGCTTTAGAAGTTGACTATCGAAAAGCAGGCGTTTCTGCATGGCATTCTGTTGCCACAAAAGTAAGATTTAATTTAAGAGTTTTTTAGAGTCGTATCTTATTTTGTTAATATAAAATACCTTTCGACTAGTCTTTCCCGCAATTGCATTAGCGTTTTTAATACTTTGCTCGCCATAAGCAAAAAGAGTATTTCCGTACCACCTCTTTAAACCTTCAACATCTGAATACCTGTTTTGAAGTTGATCCGTATCAAATGAAAGTCGCACAGGGCTGAAGGTTTTTCCTTCTATAATTTCTTCTCCATTCACGACTTTAGATCTTATCTCATTATTTTCCAAATAACTTAAAACTACTTTTTCTTCATCTGCACTTACAACTACATTCTCTTCTAAAGAGTAACTCAATATATCATCAATTTTAAATGTGTGATCCCAAAGAATGTTGCAATTCTTATCAAATCCAACAACCACCGCATGCGTAAATTTATAACCTAAAAAGTAGGGATTTGCAGCCTGAGAAGACCTACCTAATCTACCAAATGTTGAAAAAGCGCTAGTAGCAGAATAATCATACCTTGGATAATAACTTTCGGCTATCATGATATATTCACCACCTTGTTCAATGATTTCGTGAACCAATAATCGGTAGTTAAACTTTTTGGTTTTACCTCTTTCTTTTTTCCTATCAATTCTACTTACTATCCGCTCTTCTCTTCTTTCCTTTAGGTGATCAAAGAAGTTAGATAAATCAGCAAAAGCATAGTATTGATTAAGTTGCTGAGTCCCATTAATGAATTTGCTTAAATAGAAACCTTGACTATACTGCAAAGATTTTTTTTTCGAATATGTACCCGCCAGATATTGCAACCCATTTGAAAACTTAGTGCTGGCAGCATCCAAAATGCTCATTTTCTCACCAGGGTTCACCATGTTTGTTTGTACCAAATCTCCATTAGCAGTGTATGATTTTATACTTACGGTAAATTTCCTATTTTTCATTCGTTCAGAAGATATAATCGAGAATAAACTAGCTTCATCATCTACTATCAAATCCAATATATCATTTCGATTATCATAGAATCCAGGTACCACACGAGGTAATTTTGTATCAAGATCGTAAGTGATAACAACGGGTCTATAGTTAGCATAACCGGCAAACAAGAGTGAATTTCCTACTGACTCAAAATGAGTGAGTTCAACAGGAAAAACAGTAGACAATTCATATGTTAAGTAATTCTTAGATTCTGTCGAAAATTGATAAATAATAAGATTTTCACTTCTATAAGTATCCTTATTAAATAAGAGAAAGAAATCACCGTTTGAATACTCATATCCAAGTAAGGACCCCTGAGCAGGTATAATACATGACTCTGACCAGACAAGACTTAATGTAGAATCAACAAGATAAATCTTCCATTCTGCACCTCCCTGAAGTCTATTTTGAGTGTCTTGAGCAACTAGAATGCCGTCTTCTTCTCCTTCTACAATATAGAAATTAGATTTTAAATTATCTCTTTGAAATTCAATGCGACCCAATTGACTAATTAAATCACTGGTATCTTTTTCAACTTTTCTTCTCTGCGAAAACCCAATTGCAGGAATTAGTAAAAATAAAAAAATAATATTTTTCATAAGTGTGATTAAGACAATTATCAAAGGAGTCTTCCTACTATTCTTTACTTAATACAACGTCGAATTCCTCTTTCTGTTCAATTGAAGCCTTACGATCTATATTAAATTATAGACTATCAAAACGCCAATAAAACATCCTCAAAATCAATAATAAATCGATCATCTAAGAGATAAAAGCAAAAAACCCAGCATCATTGCTGGGTTTTTGTGAACTCGAAGGGATTCGAACCCCTAATCTCCTGGGCCGTAACCAGGTGCATTATCCAGTTGTGCTACGAGTCCTTCGTGGCGCAAAAGTAATAATTTGACTTTAAAATTTTCGTTACAGCTACAGGATTCTATCTTTGCGGAAATTTTTTATGACCATTTAAGATCATTTAACAAAAAAAATGATCCTAGCTGTTTCTAAATCAACTTCTTTTGTCGGAAAATTATTAAAATTCATGAAGTACTTACTCGGATTACTCTTTGTTCTTGCAAGTCTTGGACTCTTTTCTCAAGAAAATAGATACGCAAGGCCAGATGTTCCTGGTGAATTGATGGTTGATGTAGGGTTTAGCCTCTGGTCTAAAACTGTGAGCGATTTGGATCAAGCATTATGGCCATCTAAATCAGTGAGCATTTACTACCTAAGAAGTAAGAAATTGAGTGAGAAATTTAGATTCAATTATGGTCTTGGGTTCGCAGTGGATAAAATTGGCTTCCAGACCAATGTTGATAGCATTGCCTCATCTTCAGATTATGTAGGTCTCGTTTCTGATAACTCTGGAAACTACAGTTTTTCTGGAGATTCTGCGAGTTTGAGTACCGTAGTTTTTGAAAAATATAGTCTTAAAAATACTTTTGTCGAAATCCCGTTAGAACTTCGTTTTCACCCAAAAGGATCTGAAGATGGCGAAGGCTTTTTCCTTTCTGTTGGTACTTTACTCGGAGTACGAATAAAGTCTAAAGACAAACTTGTAAGTGATATTGATGGGGATACTTACAAAACAAAGCATTCAGGAGATTTTGGAATGGCTAATATTAGATACGGAGTTCAGGCTCGTGTAGGATGGAGAGGAATTCATGTTTTTTATAAGCAGTATTTCAATCGGGAGTTTAGAGATAAGATATCTGTGAAAACGTATGGCGACCCTGAAGGTCAAACGTTCAACCCCACATTAACAACCTTCGGAATTAACTTTACTGGGTTTTAAGTGAAAAAATAAATAGTGAGGAAGCTATAGAAGAAACCGAAAATAGCACCACTCCAAACTTCCTTTGGAGTATGATATCCTAAGAGTAATCTACTCGCACTAGTTAAACCTGCTGCTAATACAATTACGTAAAAGAATAGGCCAATATCTATACTTGTCGCAACGATGAGCCCACTAATGAACCCTACTGCACTCCATATTGCTGCTGCATGAACGCTAATTTTAAACTGAGTAGATACTATCAGTAATAGACCTATCAATACAGCCACCCCAATCATGATAATATTGAATGGGTTCCCAATTTGAATTTTTACAGCGAATAAATAGGCCGCTACCGCATAATAAAGGAGAATGATCGTAAAGGGATAGAATCTTTCTGATCTCTTTATCAATTCAAAACTTGTTATCATAGACGACATTTTCATAACGAAAATACTGATTGCCGGTAATAGACAAGTGATAATGAAAATAGCAGAAACAAAGTATAAATAGGCTTGAGACTGAAGTCCAGGATATATTTCTGGTGCTTTTGCAAAAAGAAGCACACTCATCCATGTTGCCATTAATAATGGATGAAATACCAAAGAAACTAATTTCATGAAGGCTCTCAAAGTTCCTTTCTCAATCTAGCCACCGGAATATTTAATTGTTCTCTATACTTGGCAACAGTTCTCCTTGCGATTGTGTAGCCAAACTCTTTCAATCCTTTTTCAAGCTTCTCATCAGATAATGGTTTCGCCTTATCTTCATTATCAATAAGTCCTTTCAACTTATTTTTTACTTCTCTACTGCTAACATCTTCACCTGATTCAGTTGCGATTCCTTCTGAGAAGAAATATTTTAAAGGAAATAGACCAAAATCAGTTTGAACAGATTTACTACTTGCCACGCGCGATACCGTTGAAATATCCATCTGAATTTTATCCGCAATATCCTTCAAGATCATTGGTTTGAGCTTACTTTCATCACCTTCGAGAAAATAGTCATATTGAAAGTTGATAATTGCTTGCATCGTGTTCAACAGCGTGTTTTGTCTTTGCTGAATCGCATCAATAAACCATTTAGCCGAATCCAATTTTTGTTTTATAAAAGATACTGTCTCTTTCAATTTTTTGTCCTTCTTATCACTCTTATCATACGCCTGAAGCATGTCAGAGTAAGACCTGCTGACCTTCAGCTGAGGTGCATTCCTCGAGTTGAGGGACAACTCTAGTTTATCATTATTATTTACTAGGATAAAATCTGGAATGATGAATTGTGTTCGAGACATTTCATCGCCCGATCCACCAGGCTTTGGGTTTAGCTTGGTAATTAAATAAATAGCTTCTCTTAGTATTTCATCACTTTCTATACTGAGTTTCCTAGAAATTTTTTCATAATGTTTTTTTGAAAACTCATTAAAGCAAGTGTCTACTATTCTTTGAGCAATTTGCACCACTTCATTTTCTACATCTTTCTTTTCTAATTGCAGTGAAAGACATTCCTGTAAATTCCGAGCTCCAACTCCCGCAGGATCAAAACTTTGAACTTTATAAAGCAGACTTTCAAGCTCCTCCTCATCTGTCTCTACACCTTGAGAAAAAGCTAAATCATTTACAATAGCTCCTAAGTCTCTCCTTATGTATCCATCAGCATCAATACTACCAATTAATTGTTTGGCTAAAAGTTGTGACTTTTCATCTAATTTCAAATACCCAAGTTGTGAAATCAATTGCTCATGAAGTGTTCTTCCGAAGGTGATAGGTGTCTCTTTGTCCTCCTCATCAGGACTTCTCCCATCACCTTGCATCTTATAGCCTGCATAGTCGTCTTGCAAATACTCTTCTATATTCTCTACAGAATCTGACTCTCCCTCAAACTCATCATCAAATTCCTCGGTTTGTTCATCAGCTTCTTTTTCTTCTTTACCTTCTTCCAATGCAGGGTTCACTTCCAACTCCTCCTCTACACGAGATTCAAGCTCTGCCGTTGGCACTTGCAGTAGCTTGATAAACTGAATCTGCTGCGGAGACAGTTTTTGTTGAAGCGATTGATTTAGTGTGAGCTTTTGCATTTTTATAATTAGTCCCTTAAAATTATCACATTAGTTAGTTTTGCGGCGCAAATATTTCATAGACTGTGAATAAATATAGAAGAACAAAAATCAAGCAAGTTTTATCAGAAGGGAAATCTGGCGAAGAATTGTGTGTTAAAGGTTGGGTTAGAACAAAGCGTGGAAGCAAGAATGTGGCTTTTGTTGCTTTAAATGACGGATCAGGTCTCAACAATCTTCAACTAGTCCTAGATGTGGAGAAAACAGATGAAGAGGTCTTGAAAAAAATTACTACTGGCGCAAGTATTTCTGCCATTGGAAAATTAGCCGAATCTCAAGGTTCTGGACAATCTGTAGAATTAATTGTTGAAAAAATTGACATCTTAGGAGAAGCACACCCTGATGAATATCCATTGCAACCTAAGAAGCATTCAATGGAGTTTCTACGTGAAATTGCTCATCTGAGACCTAGAACAAATACTTTTAGTGCTATTTTCAGAATTCGACATACTATGATGTATGCGCTCCACACTTTTTTCCATGAGAAAGGTTTTTTAAATATTCACACACCGATACTGACTGCCTCAGACGCGGAAGGTGCCGGAGAAACTTTTCGAGTCACTACTCTAGACTTGGACAATGTGCCTAAAACAGAAGAAGGAGCAGTTGATTTCAAACAAGATTTTTTTGAAAAGGAAACTAACCTGACAGTTTCAGGTCAGCTAGAGGGCGAGCTAGCTGCATTGGCAGTTTCAGAAATATATACTTTCGGACCTACTTTCAGAGCTGAAAACAGCAACACTACACGTCATCTGGCTGAGTTCTGGATGCTAGAACCTGAAATGGCATTTTACGACATTGATGACACCATGGATTTGGTGGAAGAGATGTTGAAATATGTTGTGAAGCACGTCTTGGATCACTGCCAAGAAGATTTAGACTTCTTAAACAAAAGAGCCATTGATGAGGATAAGAACAAACCTCAAAATGAGCGCTCAGAATTGACACTCTTAGAACGATTACAGTTTGTTGTAGACAATGATTTCGAGCGTCTTACTTACACAAATGCAATTGAAATACTCAAAAGATCTAAACCAAATCAAAAAAAGAAATTCAAGTATTTGATTGATGGATGGGGAGCCGATCTTCAGTCAGAGCATGAGCGCTTTTTAGTTGAAAAGCATTTCAAAAAGCCTGTTATTCTTTACAACTATCCTAAAGACATTAAGGCATTCTATATGCGCCAGAATGATGATGATAAGACTGTAGCAGCGATGGATGTGCTGTTTCCTGGCATTGGTGAAATAGTAGGTGGTTCGCAAAGAGAGGAAAGACTTGAAAACCTTGAAACTCGCATGGAAGAAATGAACGTTCCAAAAGAAGAGTTGAGTTGGTATTTGGATACTCGTAGATTCGGAACGGTACCTCATAGTGGCTATGGGCTAGGTTTTGAGAGAATGATTCTATTTGTGACAGGAATGAGTAATATAAGAGATGTAATTCCTTTCCCAAGGACTCCTGGCAATTGTGAGTTCTAAATTTCTTATGATTGCATTAATTCTTACACCGTAAGACTCTTTTTATGAATTCATTTTACACTAAACTATTCAACAACAAAATCTCCTTAGTTCCCATAACTGAGGAGCATATAGAGGAGATGAAATCTTTGAGCAGCAATCCAGATATATGGACATGGTATACCGAGGATCTTACAGAACCTGAAGCCTTAGCTGGATGGATGACCAAACGCCTTGAAGAAACAGAGAAGGGAGAGAAAATGACTTATTCTGTGATTTTAAATGAAACGAGTGAAATAATTGGGAGTACTAGCTATGGACATATTGATTGGACAGAAAAAGGAATTGAGATTGGCTGGACTTGGCTAGGAGCAGATTACATAGGCACTGGTATCAATAAGCATATGAAGTTCTTGATGCTTCAACATGCATTTGAAATCATGGGAATTGAGCGTTTAGAGTTGCGTACAGACGAAACCAACTTAAGGTCAAGAAAAGCCATGGAAAAAATAGGAGCTCAGTATGATGGGATGCTGAGAAATCACAGAAGTACCCAAGGAAATCGGAGAAGAGATACAGT
>JBGCFL010000127.1:0-7669 GCA_045106975.1 Ekhidna sp.
GAAGGAATGACTAGACCAATTGAACATAAATTTTCTTCAAACAAGAAATATAAAAGAGGAGATAAAATTGATGTTGTATATAACATTGCTACCCCAGCTGACGCTCAACTTGCTGACTACATTTGGTTTTGGATTAAATTCTCAGGAATTTTTTTCATCACGCTTGGCTTTATCTCTTTAGGCGCTTGGTTTTTAACTTTTGTTTTGTAATTAGATATTGTTGAATTTCAAGTCCTTCTGTTAAACGGAGAATCAATTGAGGGAATTTTTCCTTCCACCGTCCAAAGAGGTTTATCTAACAGGAAATTCACTTCACTTAACTAATTCATTTAAAACATAAAAACGGGATTAGACATCTTCGCCTCACTCAGTCATATATCATATGACAAAATAGTAGTGGTGAGACCACCTTGAGATATCAAGGTGGTTTTTTTGAATATATCTAACTTATTATAATCGCTAGATACTCTTAAATAAATTTATCCTTAAAAGGATTTTATTTAATATCTAGAAAGACGCCAACAGAATAGGATGGAGCAGCTGCAATTAGTTTGCCACTGAATGCACTTCCATAAGCGGCTGAAACGCCCCATTTGTCAGAGATATAGTAAGCAGCTTCATAGGTATAAGAAACAAATTCAGTATTGTTTGCGAAAACAGTTGCTCCCTGTCCCTCAAATGTTTCATTTCCGTTCTGAAGAGATTCTAGTACATCTAACCTGTATATGAACCAGAATTTTCCCTTGAATAAAGATGCTCCTATTTCTCCACCAAATCTCATTTCATCCGAAAATCCATTCGATCGATTATTAATGGACGCATAGATGTTAGCATAGGTTCCCACACCATTGATCAAGCTAAAAGATCTACTTATGTCTGCTCTGATCATTTGATTAAACTCTCCATCTCCTGTTTGAAGCTGTCCTTGTGATCCGCCAGAGTCGTTTCCTAAAGGGATGCCGAGAACTAAAGAGGTAGCGATGGCAAACTTGCTTTTCGGAAAGAGTCGGTACTTTATAGCTAGATCAGTGTCGCCAATTCCATTCACTTGCTCACCTTTTACTCTTACCTGTCCAGTGCTAGATATTTGGTTATCAAAGTGAGAGTGGCTAAAAAATGGGAAAAATAGTACCCCAGTTAAACGATCAGTAATCCCATATTCCCCATAAAATGTGGTATTGGCTATGGTAGTACGCGCATTTCTATCGGTATTGCCAAAATTGTCAAAGTGTTTGGATGCTGTAATCCACCACTCAGAAACTTTATAATATCCCTTTCCTTTTCTTTTTGTCCAGCCTCCGCCAGCAGTAGATAAGAATGGTAAAATAATAATAGAAACGAATATTAGTTTTCTCATAGAATTAATTTTCAAACTCGCCATAGCCTAGCCTTATTTCGAAGGGCTTGCAGTAATAATATAAAACAGTGTACTCATTGATGTCAACCTCATTTTTAGGAATGCGATAGGTATGAATTCCACTTTTGGCGGAAACGAATCCAATTTCATAGTCAGTATCACCAGGAACACCAGTGGCACTATTTCTTAAGTATAGGTATGGTCCTGGTGCTCCATTAAAATTGTATGTTTCATCAAACTCAATGACAATTTCATCACCCTCTTCATACATAGAAAAATCACCGGCTAAACCGTAAGAGCTACTTGGATGAATGCTTCCTTTTCGCTCATTTTCTTTTACAGTAGTTTGGTCCATTGTTACCTCAAACCTGATGGTAGTATCAGCCATTTGTTCATCTAAAACCGCAGAAACAGTTAATTCAACTTGACCCAAAGAAGTAGCTTCAGCTAAACCAGAGGAATTGACTGTTAGAATATTCATATCTGAAGACTGCCAGATGATGCTACTCGGAATAGCTTGATCACCAATTAAATCTGTAAAAATGTACTCAAACTGATAGGAAGTATTGACCTCCATCGTTTCAATAGGATTGATGATTCTGATTTTTGGAGACACTTCGTCATCCAATATTTCATCCCCAATACATCCAAAGAGTGCTGAAAGTATCAGCAGATAAGACCATCTCATAGATTAAATTTTTATTCCGTTTATACTATCGTTTCCGATGAGAATAGGTTGGTTAAATCGACCTTCTTCATCTCTATTTTCTAGGTTAAGGACGCCTCGCGGACAAACGGACGAGCAAACACCACAACCAACACAAGATGAACGGACAATGTTTTGTCCTTTCTGAGCATAAGACCTAACATCAATTCCCATTTCGCAATAGGTAGAGCAGTTTCCACAAGAGATGCATTGACCTCCATTAGTAGTTATTCTAAATTTTGATTTAAATCGCTGGACAAATCCTAAGTAGGCAGCCAAAGGGCATCCGAATCTACACCAAACTCTATTTCCCATTAATGGATAGAATCCAGTACCTATTACGCCTGAAAATATAGAGCCAATGGCAAACCCGTATGGTTTTCTGAGATAAGTATAGGTGTCAATACCGAAAATGGTATTGGTGCCAGAAATGAAATTGTACAACACAGCCACTGTCATAATCACAGCAAAAACGAGTACTGCATGGATTAAATATCTTTCTATCTGCCATGCTTTCAAGGACTTATCTGAAAGTTGTCTAAATGGGTCACCGGCTGTTTCTGCCAATCCACCACATCCACATACCCAAGAGCAATACCATCTTTTCCCAAAGAAAAAGACAAATACGGGAACGCCTATCGCGAAAAGTGTGATTCCCCACACAAACATGAAGATGCCAACTCCTCCAGAACTGGTTAGGGTGTCTATGTGCCAAGCGTCAAAGAAGTCATAATCTAATGGCCACATGTTTTTAAAATCAAAATAGGGCTGATTAAGTCTGACTAAAATCTCAGGAATGATGAATGCAAAGGCTGTTTGAAAGAACATGACAGACATTGTTCTGAATACCTGATACTTGCTATGTCGGTATTTGATAATCATTCTCACACCCATCACTATCACTGCGAATGTGTATAAGAATCCATATAAAAACCACTGGCTTGAAGTGGCTGAGGGATTCAGTAGTTTTTGTGCTGGATCAACCAAGATGATCCAGTTCGTAATGTACGCTGGGAAGAAGTAAAGGAGAATGTAAAATGACACTAGGAGTGTTC
Source organism: Ekhidna sp. (assembly GCA_045106975.1). Classification (GTDB taxonomy): domain Bacteria; phylum Bacteroidota; class Bacteroidia; order Cytophagales; family Cyclobacteriaceae; genus Ekhidna. Next base: position 3,119 of record JBGCFL010000127.1, read on the forward strand.
CAGTTAAAATGCCAATCCAGCCTCTATTATTCAGCGCATTGTGAAAGACCCCATTGTTTTTGATTCCAGCAGGACCAGCTAAAACTACTTGAGGAATGTTAAACATCAAACCTCCAATAGCACCGACAATGAATACTAATATGAAAAGCAAAAGAGTGTTTTCCATGATAAAACCTTGAGTAGATGCGCGAGTGAGCGCCCCTGCATAGTCATCATAAATCACATCATTCCATCTTTGCTCTGACCTAGCTTTATTATTGACCGTTTCAACTGCGCCTTTCACATCATTGACAAAAGAAATAGTCAGTGAATATTCACTTTTAAAAACTTCAAACATTTCACTTCTAAGTGCTTGCTGATGTTCCGTTTTCACTACTTCAGAAAAAGATTTTTCAGTCAATTGATAGCTAGAAGCAAAAAACAAAGACAGAAAAAGGCCTAATGAAAAAAGGAAAAGAATGAGTCCTGTATATCGTATTGCTTTCATGTTAAGAGAATATTTTTTCTAAGAAACCTTTTTTTCGAACGCTCACTTTTTTGTTTGGAAACTCATTATTGAATTTCTCTTGAATCTCACCTTCCCAATGAGTAAAGAATTCAGGATCAAAATTGGCCTCAGGTAATTTTTCAATGATGAAATCCAATGTCTTTTTGTTGTTCAGCCATTCATCCCAAACTTTATGTCTATTCCGAATGCCAAAAATGTTAACTCCTTTTACAATGAGACTTTCTTTTTCATAAATGATTTTAATGCACTTTTTCTTATCCGCGCATTCCCAATAGAAAGAAGCGTCACCGTCTGCATTTTTTGGCAGAACTACGCCATAGTTGTGATACTCAATGTCAAAGAATTTTGCTGAATTGAACCAGACTCCTGGTTGATACTTAGTTGGAGTACCTGTGACAGTATGAGCGACTGTTTCCCCCATCATTCTTCCTACATACCAGACCGCTTCAATAGGCCTTCTGTGAGATGGAGGATTTTTTAGTTGAGCACAGTCACCAAGTGCATACACATCTGGAATATTAGTTTGTAGATGTTCATCAACCAAGATTCCTCTATCTGTTTCAATACTGGAGTCTTTTACTAAATCAATATTGGGATGAACACCTACAGTCAGACCTACAAACTGGCAATCAATGATTTCTCCAGATTTGGTTTTTATTCCTTTTACATGACCATTGCCATCGTCGATAATTTCATCTAGTTCCGTTTCTTGCCTAAGATCAATCTTATGCTCTGCCAAGTGATTATCTATAAGAGAAGCTTCTTCCTCAGGAAGAATATTACCCCAAAAATGATTTTCTCTGATTAGATAAGTGACAGCAATGTTTCTTGAATGCAGCATTTCAGCCATTTCCACTCCGATCAACCCACCGCCTAAAATAACCGCCTGATCTACTTTCTTAGTATTCTCTTCCATCAGTTCTAGATCCTGATAGTTGTAAAGTCCTTGAACTCCCTTAAGATCTTGACCTTTCCATCCAAAAAAATTGGACTGACTTCCCGTCGCAAGAATAAGTTTGTCATATTCTAAGTTATCTGATCCATCAAACAATACTTTCTTACTATCAAAATCAATGGATTTGACCCATCCTTTTTTAAGATTGATTTTATTTTTCTCCCAAAACCAATCTTCGTAAGGTTTGGTATGTTCAAATTTCATATGTCCCATGTAGATGTACATGAGCGCCGTTCTTGAAAAGAAATGATCAGTTTCACCAGAAATAACCGTGATATGATCGTCTGAAAGTTTTCGGATATGACGCGCAGCTGTAATTCCTGCTATACCATTTCCTATTATGACTATTTTTTGCATCTTGAATACTAAGTAAGGTCAATAATACGAGTGTAGAAACCTCTTTGACATCAAGATAGCCAGTTACGTTATTGTTTGTCAATTGATTGACATAATTATTTGCAAACCTTTACATCCTTATTTGGTTCTTTCCGTATAACTAGTGGTGATTAGGTGAAATGGATGGGTTTGACGAGAGAAGTCTCGTCTTCGGTTAGGTTAGGTTACGATCATCCCATCCAAAACAAAAGGGGCTCAATTTGAGTCCCTTTCTTTTTATAGGCTTAAATCACTGGGTAAGTGAAGCCATTCATGCAGTTTGCCACTTTTGATAAGTTCATCAGGCTTGCCCTTGAGTATTGGCTGATTAAAATCCATGCACCAAAAATCATTACATACTTGAGCGGTTAGTTGTATTTCGTGAGTTGAGATAAGGATGGCTTTTCCTGTTTCAGAAATACGTTGAAGTAGCCTTAGTACTTCAATTTTATTCCGAAGGTCTAAGTGTGATGTAGGCTCATCTAAAATGATGATCTCAGTATCTTGAGCTAAGGCTCTTGCAATCATTACTTTTTGCAATTGCCCATCGCTTAACTCGAATAATTTTTTTGATGCGATATAATTAATCTCCATTAGGGAGATGGCTTTTTCGACTTGATCCTTATCTTCTTTGTTGAGCTTCCCTAGCCAGTTAGAATAGGGAAATCGTCCCAATGTTATTAAATCTATTACGGACAAATTCAGCGTTTCTGGTTTGCCAGTCAATACAACACTAATTCGTTTGGCTATTTCTGTAGCGTTGTAATTACTGATAGGTTTTTTATCAAGCAGGACGCTCCCCTTTATAGGTTTTTGTAAACCACATAGTGTTCTTATAAATGTAGATTTCCCAACTCCATTTTGTCCGATCAATCCAATGAACTCACCTTCATTTAGAGAGATTGAAATATCTTTTATCAAGATCTTATCTTCAGCGTATCCAATAGAGAGTTTGTCTGTTGATAAGTAGCTCATTAGTTGAATGAGTAGTTGAGATTGGATTTTCTTAAAATCAACCAGATGACGAATGGCGCTCCGAAAAGAGAAGTAATAGCATTGATAGGAAGAGTTTCTTGCATACCAGGAAGCTGTGCAATAATATCAAATATTAATAGAAAAATGGCTCCAAGCAAAATCACTATAGGAGTAAGTTGAAGATGATTTCCTGTGTTGAATAGCATACGCGCAATATGTGGAATGGCCAATCCTATGAAAGCAATAGGGCCGCAGAAAGCAGTAATAGTTCCAGCAAGTAAGCTAGTATTAATGATGATGAGCATTCGAGCTATCTTTAGGTTTAATCCCATCGACTCTGCATAATCCTCGCCAAGAAGCAAGGCGTTTAGCTGTTTTGATAGGAAAACAGACAGCAAAAGTGATCCCAATATAATAGGCCCCATAATGGATAGCTCAGACCATGATAAACTCCCCAAGCTGCCAAAAGACCAAATCACATAAGCTTGGATGTTTTCCGCTTGGCTGAAAAATTGAAGAATACTTACCAAAGCACTCACTGCGGAACCAAACATCAAGCCTATTATAAGCAGCGAAACACCGCTTCTTATTCTAAATGAAGCAACCAAAACAATAGAAAGAACAAGGAAAGAACCTAGCCCAGATGCTCCAACTAGCAGCCAACTTCTGCCAATGCTAGAAAGACCTATAAAACCACCCAACCAAACACCTAAAAAAATAACTAAAGCAACACCAAGCCCAGCGCCAGAACTAATTCCTAAAATGAAAGGTCCTGCTAGTGGATTTCTAAAAAGTGTTTGCATTTGCAGACCACTGATGGCGAGCGCACTACCAGCTAATATGGCTGTTAAAGCCTTTGGCAATCTAAAATTCTCTAGGATATTTATCCAGACTGAATTACTGGCGTCACCAATCAAGTATTCAAAGATGAAAGAGATGGGGATAGCTACTGATCCTAATGTAAGGCTGAGTATGAATGAAATGAAAAGAACCAACAATAATATCCCGAAAATTGCTTTCCATTTTTTAGAGGATCTTGCTATCTGAGTAGTGATCATTCTAATTGCTTGAAATAGTAGGTTTCATACTCTGGAAGCAATTCTGGATGAAGGATTTTTATCAAATCTGACAAGATTAAATCGGGTCTTGAGTAGCCTGATTCAAAGAAATCATACCCACCATTTGGTCCAATTCTTTTATTGTAGTTGTATACTTTGTCGTTGCTGAAAGGGGAAAAGCTTTCGTATCGTATATCTTGGCCAAGTAGCTCTTTCTTGGTGTTTATTGTGGAGGTGCCAATCCAAAAATGGGCATCATTTGCTTTTTCATATACGGATTCAAAGCTAAGTTCTAACCATCCAGAAGTAGTGTCACTCTCCCAAAGATATTCACCACCTGCATCCTTGAAAAACGTTGAAGCCCAGTTTCTTCCACCGGGCAGAAACCACGTGTCTCCATAAACTACACCGTCCAAAATAGTGGGACGATTGGTAACATTCTTACCAATTTCAAGAAGTCTTAAATATTCTTTTTCAATGGCAAGAAAAATGGAATCAGCTTCTCTCCTTTTATTGAGTAATGCTCCAAAAAATTTAATCCATTCAGCTCTTCCAAGCGGGGTTTGCTCCAAGAAATCTGAATTGTACAGGACAGGAATGTTGGACTCTTCAATCTTGTAAAGTGTGGTTGATTCACCGCCCATATCGAACGCAATTACCGCGTCAGGATCTAAGCTTAG
>JBGCFL010000128.1:0-5596 GCA_045106975.1 Ekhidna sp.
TCATTTGCATTCACACACACAATATCAAATCTGATGTCTTTCTGCCAATTGATCCCAAAAATGTAGTCTTCTGCGGCTTCTTTAATTCTATTTTGTTGTGCTTCTGAAACAAAGGTTTCTGCCTCTCCAAAGTCTGACCTAGTCCTATTCTTTACTTCAATAAAAACCAGAAGAGACTCATTTTGCAAAGCAATTAAATCCACTTCTGCTCTTTTAAATCTATAATTTTCTTCCAAAATCTCACATCCTTTTTTTTGATAATGAGATTTTGCAAGGTCTTCCCCTCTTTTGCCTTTAATTTTGTTGTTCATCATTCTCTAAGTCATCTTGAGTTTATCGAAGGATGTCGAAACCCAAATTCATGTCAGAAATCTACCCATTAAAATTTAAAACTATCTTCAAAGAAAAAATTTGGGGTGGTCAAAAAATCAAAACGATCTTAAACAAAGATTATGGAGACTTAGATAATTGTGGTGAGACTTGGGAACTTTCAGGTGTAGATGGAAACATCTCTCAAGTATTAAACGGGTCGCTAGCTGGTCAAAAGATTACTGACCTAATCCAAAGTAACAAAGGAGCTTTGGTTGGAGAGAAAGTTTACGCTCAGTTTGGTGATGAATTTCCATTGTTGATCAAGTTCATTGATGCCGCACAGGATCTTTCTATTCAAGTTCATCCTGATGATAAAATGGCAAAAGAGCGTCATAATGGATTTGGAAAGACAGAGATGTGGTACATCCTTCAGGCTGATGAAAATGCTTCTCTTATTTCTGGATTCAATAAGGAAACAAATAAGGATGAATACCTTGAGCACTTCAGTTCGGGAAAGCTAACTGACATTTTAAATAGAGAAGAAGCAAAGAAACATGATGTGTTTTTCCTGCCGGCAGGTAGAGTCCACACAATTGGAGCAGGATTAATGTTAGCTGAAATACAGCAAACGTCGGATATTACATATCGTATTTACGACTTTGATCGTATAGATAAAAACGGAAATAAGAGAGAACTGCATGTAGATGAAGCACTAGATGCTATTGATTTCAAACATTATCCAAACTATAAAACCCGGTTTGCTGACAAGCAAAATGAAAATAATTCAATAATCTCTACCCCATTTTTCACAACCAATAAACTCACATTGGATAAAAAAATGAGTTTAGACAAATCGGATCTTGACTGCTTCAAAATTTATATTGGAGTAGGTGGAAGAGGAAAAATAGCAGGTGAGTCGATCCAGTTTGGGGAAGTGCTCCTAGTCCCAGCTGCTATGAAAACTTACATTATTGAACCAGAAGGCGAACTAGAATTGTTAGAAACATATATTGATTGAGGCCGACCTAAAGTAGCATGACCAAGAAAACACAATTCATCCATTTGGGACTCAAGGACTACAAAGAAGCTTGGGATTATCAGGAAACCATTTTTAAAAAAACGGTAGACCAGAAGATCGCAAATAGAAAGTTGCCAGAAGGTGAAGGGATGGAAACAGAAAACTTTTTATTGTTCTGCTATCATCCTCATGTTTTCACATTGGGGAAGAGTGGAGACGAAAATCATCTACTTGCTAACGAGTCTTTTTTAAAAGAAAAAGAAGCTACTTTCTACAAAATCAATAGAGGTGGAGATATCACCTATCATGGGCCTGGACAAATAGTAGGCTATCCCATATTGGATCTTGATCACTTCTTTACCGACATTCACAAGTACTTGAGATTTCTAGAAGAAGCTGTCATCCTCACCCTGAAGGAGTACGGGATTGAGGCCGATAGAATTGATGGGCTTACTGGGGTATGGATCGACTGGAAAGATGAAAAAAAAGCCCGAAAAATATGTGCTTTAGGCGTAAAATCTAGTCGTTGGGTGACTATGCATGGATTTGCTTTTAATGTAAATACTAACCTGGATTATTTCAATTATATCGTACCGTGTGGTATTCCGGATAAACAGGTAACCTCCCTTCAAAAAGAACTTGGAAGAGAACTCGACATGAAAGAAGTTGAAGATAAACTCAAAAAGCATTTGGCTTCTGTATTCGAGATGGATTTGATAAACTAGATCTAGACAATTATTCTAGCGCCATTTCAATCCTTTTGAAATCATTTCCCACAGTTTCTTGTTAATAGCTTTGATATTGTATTAAGCTAGAATCGTATTTATAGTAACTCCATAATTGTTTCGCGGATTCCGCGTAAGTTTAACATATGATCGGATATCGGTTTACAGAATACATTCCTGAAAAGGATCCAGAAAAAAGCGGGTTTGACAACCTGCTCAATATATTTCTTCAGCTGATGGTGATTACCTCTGGAGATGTGAATGAAGCCTTGAGCTGGCTTACTAATTTGGATAGAGAGCACAACATTTCACCCTCAGACTATGGCATAGGAAACTTCATAGATGACCTTAAAAACAAAGGTTACATAGATGATAAAAACGAAAAAGGGGAGTTTAAAATCACTGCAAAAAGTGAACAATCCATCCGTAAGAATGCATTAGAAGAAATCTTTGGTAAGCTAAAAAAATCTGGAAAGGGAAGTCATAAAACCAATCATACCGGAGCTGGAGATGAGATTACTTCGGACTATCGTGAGTTCCAATTTGGTGACTCCATGGAGCAGATAGAAATGACAGAGAGTTTGAGAAACGCTCAAATCAATCATGGACTCAACGATTTGATGTTGACAGAAAATGATTTGGAAATAAGAGAGCGTGAATACAAAACTCAAACCTCCACTGTACTGATGATCGACATCAGTCACTCCATGATTCTATACGGAGAAGACAGAATTACTCCGGCCAAGAAAGTAGCGATGGCGCTGGCAGAATTAGTCACCAAAAAATACCCAAAAGACACATTGGACATCATCGTCTTTGGCAATGATTCATGGCAAATTGAAATCAAAGATTTACCATATTTAAGTGTAGGACCATATCATACCAACACAGTTGCAGGTTTAGAACTAGCCATGGATCTTCTTAGAAGAAGGAAGAATAAGAATAAGCAAATCTTCATGATCACGGATGGGAAACCAACCTGTTTGAAAGAGGGCATTAACTATTATAAAAACAGTTTTGGACTTGATCCTAAAATCCTAAACAGGACACTGAATCTTGCGGCACAGTGCAGGAGAATCAATGTTCCGATAACTACGTTCATGATTGCCTCTGACCCATACCTTCAAGAGTTTGTAAGAGAATTCACAGAGGTTAATAATGGCAATGCTTATTATAGCAGTTTACAAGGGTTAGGCAATTTGATATTTGAAGATTACAAAAAAAATAGACGGAAAAACTTGTAGAGTTTCGTCATTATTAAAGACTAAAAATAGTAGTGAGTTAATCGCACATTACAAAAACGAATAGATGAAATACCAAGACTTATCAGCTGATCAAAAACGAAAGGTTAGCACACTCGGAGAATTGAAAAAAGCAGGTTATACCTCTCAACTAATCAAAGACGAGTTGAGAGCCAATCTGATTAAAAGTAAAAAAGAAGGCAGGGAGATTTTCGAGGGAATCTGGGGGTATGAAGACACAGTAATTCCAGATGTAGAGCGTGCCATATTGTCTCGTCACAACATCAACTTCCTAGGGCTTAGAGGTCAAGCAAAAACCAGAATGGCGAGAATGATGACTCTACTATTGGATGAGGTTATTCCTTTTGTAGAAGGCTCTCCCATGAATGACGATCCACTACAGCCCATCTCAAAATACGCGAGAGATCTAGTAGAAGAGAAAGGTGACTCTACACCTATTTCTTGGATGCACAGGGATGAGCGCTACACAGAAAAATTGGCTACACCTGATGTAACCATTGCTGACTTAATTGGAGATGTGGATCCTATCAAAGCGGCTACTTTGAAACTTCCTTATTCTGATGAAAGAGTCATCCATTTTGGTTTGGTTCCAAGGGCACACAGAGGAATTTTCGTTATCAATGAATTACCTGACTTACAAGCAAGAATCCAAGTTGCACTTTTCAATATTTTGCAAGAAGGAGACATTCAAATTCGAGGGTTCAAACTGAGAATGCTTCTTGATGTGCAGTTTGTGTTTACTGCTAATCCTGAAGATTATACCAACCGTGGATCCATAATCACTCCATTGAAAGATAGAATTGATAGTCAGATTATCACGCATTATCCTTCTTCTATTGAGTTAGGTAAGAAAATCACGCATCAAGAAGCTGCACTAACTGAAGAACAAAAAGAGTCTGTAGAAGTGTTCGATTTAGGCAAAGACCTGATAGAGCAGATCGCTATGGAGGCCAGAGACAGTGAGTATGTAGATGCTAAAAGCGGTGTTTCCGCACGTCTTACCATTTCCGCTTTTGAAAACCTAGTGAGTTCAGCCGAAAGAAGATTGTTGAACAGCGGAGAATCAAAAACGAGCATCAGACTAACCGATTTCATTGGAGTCATTCCAGCCATTACTGGAAAAGTAGAACTGGTCTATGAAGGTGAGCAAGAAGGTGCTGGAATCGTAGCTAACAACCTTGTCGGGAAAGCCATAAAAAGTCAATTTCTACATTACTTCCCAGATCCAGAAAAGGAAAGTAAGAAAGAGAAAGGAAATCTATATGAACCTATCAAAGCATGGTTTGAAGATGGGAATATGATTGACTTACTATTTGATTCATCAGAAAAGGAATATCGCAAGGAACTTCAATCTATTCCTGGCTTGGAGAGGTTAATAGATACGCATCAAAAGACGTCACATGAAGGTTTCAAGTTCTTTTTAATGGAGTTTGCTCTTTTTGGATTATCAGAATACAGTGTTCTTAGCAAGCATCAGCTAGAAAGAGGTATGCAGTTCAAAGATTTGCTGTCCAGTATGTTTTCTATGCCTGGTTTGGGAGATGAAGAATGAGGAACATAACGAAGTTTTAAAACTTATTAGAAGAGGCGAATGCGACACTGTTGAGTTCAAGCGCAAAACGAATCATCCAGAAAAAATCGTACGTGAAATAGTGGCTTTTGCCAATACTGGCGGGGGTCATCTGTTCATTGGGGTAAGCGATGATGGAGAACCTATGGGACTTAACTTCCCAGAAGAAGATGAATTCGTGATGAATAAAGCCATCGCCGATTTGTGCCGTCCGTTTATTGAATACGAAGTTGATATCATTCGTTTTCAGGATGGAGTAAGAATACTTCACTATCAAATTCCAGAGAGCCTCAATAAACCCCACTTTTCCTTCATAGAAAAGAAACATCGCTATGGAAAAGCTTTTGTGAGAGTAGATGATAAATCTGTTCAAACTAGCTATGAAATGCGACAAATAATGAGCGGCTCAAAAGGGCAATCAGCGATTGTTTTTGAAGAAAGTACCAGAGAGCTATTCAAATATTTCGAATCACATAATTCCATTACGCTCTCCACTTACCGACAACTAACTGGTATGAATAAACGCTTAGCATCCAACAAACTCATCTCATTGGCTCTTTCTGGAGCACTGAAAATTTATCCTAGGGAAGGTGAAGATTTGTTCATGCCTGTGATGTAAACGGTAAATAAATCACGTTTTCAAAAAAACGCATTAAACTTGATACTTTTGAACTATGCCCTACATCGAAACAATCCAACCCGAACAAGC
>JBGCFL010000129.1:0-7183 GCA_045106975.1 Ekhidna sp.
TGGCCATTTCAATCACACACTTTTTTGGTCCGTAATGAGTCCAAATGGTGGCGGAGAACCTTCTGGCGCTTTAGCAGATGCTATCAATTCAGCTTTCGGTTCTTTTGACAAATTCAAAGATGCGTTTAGTAATGCTGCTGCTACAAGATTCGGTTCTGGATGGGCTTGGCTTTGCAAAAACAGTGATGGGTCAGTAGAAGTTTGTTCCACACCTAATCAAGACAATCCATTAATGCCTGAAGCAGGTTGCGGAGGGACTCCTATTCTTGGACTAGATGTATGGGAGCACGCATACTACTTAAATTATCAAAACAGAAGACCAGATTACATTAACGCATTTTTCAATGTTGTAAACTGGGAAGAAGTAAGTAAAAGATTTGAAGCTTAATTGCTAATTCAAAAATCCGTATATATTTGCGCTCAGAAATGAACACAAAACAATTACATCATCATTCACATCATAATCACTTCACCGAAGAGGTAAGAAGATGATGCTGTAATTATGAAAATAATACAAAGGCCCGTCGGATTACCGTCGGGCCTTTTTTATTGCTCGTTACACTACAGGAAATTACTTAGACATTGAATTAGGGAAAAATTAGATAAATAAGACATCATCCAGGAACCTAATCCACTTTCAAGGGAGTGACTTGGAAAGTTGAGGGAGATATAAAAACAGAATTGGAATTCAACGGTTAACAAAACAATGAAAGAAGTACTAAAAATAGCAGTTCAGAAAAGCGGTCGCCTCAATGAGAAAAGCATGGGCTTACTCAAAGAATGTGGTATCAAAATCAACAATGGAGGTAAATTAATGTCTACAGCATCTAATTTTCCTTTGGAAATTTTCTATCTGAGAGATGATGATATTCCTCAATATGTGGCAGAAGGAGTGGCTGACATTGGAATAGTAGGCGAAAATGAATTCCTTGAGAAAAATCAAGAAGTAGAAATCATTAATCGACCAGGGTTTTCAAAATGTCGCCTTTCACTAGCGGTGAAAAGAGAAGAAAATTATACGGGTCTGGAATGGTTTGAAGGGAAAAAAATTGCGACTAGCTATCCTGTGATTTTAAAGAAATTTCTAAAAGACAAAGGCATTAATGCTTCTGTCGAAGAAATTAGCGGAAGCGTAGAAATAGCACCAGGTATTGGTTTAGCAGAAGGAGTATTTGACATTGTAAGTACAGGAAGCACGCTCCTTGCTAATGGACTAAAAGAGGTAGAGGTCGCGCTAAAGAGTGAAGCATTATTAATAGCTAACAATGATCTCACTGCGGATAAAAAAGCACTCCTAGATAAACTTCTATTTAGAATAGAAGCAGCTAAATCTGCCAAGCAAAACAAGTACATTTTATTAAACGCGCCCAACAAAAATCTTGATGAAATAATCAGTCTTCTCCCAGGAATGAGGAGCCCAACAGTACTTCCTCTAGCGGATGAAGGCTGGAGTAGCGTGCATAGCGTAATCAAAGAGGATGATTTTTGGGAAGTGATTGATCAGTTGAAAGACAAAGGCGCTGAGGGAATTTTAGTATGCCCAATTGAAAAAATGATTGTGTAAAATAATTAGTAATCGACAATTAATAATGAAGAATTACTCAAATCCATCCCTATCTCAATGGCCTTCACTCTGCCAACGACCAACGTTTGACCTTTCCGAAATGGAAGCGAGAGTTGGAGCAATTATGAAAGAAGTGAAGACGAATGGAGATGCCGCATTGCTTAAGTACAATGAGGAATTTGATGGAGTCAAATTGAAAAGTCTTGCTGTAGATATATCTACGAAGCAATTCGAAATTGATCCTGAATTAGCTGATGCCATCAAAGTAGCAAAAGTCAATATTGAAACTTTTCACCTTTCACAAAGGGAGGAGGCTAAAAAAGTAGAAACTATGCCAGGCGTAAGCTGCTGGAGAAAAAGTGTAGCTATTCAAAATATAGGCCTTTACATCCCAGGCGGCTCTGCTCCTCTATTTTCAACACTTCTAATGCTAGCTATTCCTGCGCAAATCGCAGGATGCAAAAACATTGTTGTCTGTACTCCTCCATCAAAGGATGGGTTACTAAATGAAGTCATTGGATGGACTTGTCAGCTACTAGGAATTAAGAACATTTTTCTAACAGGCGGAGCTCAAGCTGTTGCCGCGATGAGTTTTGGCACTCCAACTATTTCAAAAGTGGATAAAATTTTCGGCCCAGGAAATCAATATGTAACAGCAGCTAAGCAGATGGCTCAGAAATATGGCGTAGCTATTGATATGCCTGCCGGGCCAAGTGAAGTACTTGTTATTGCTAACGATGCTGCCTACCCAGAATTTGTAGCTGCAGATTTACTATCTCAAGCAGAGCATGGACCAGACAGTCAGGTGATTTTAGTTAGCGATTCTGAGGATCTAATACTGCAGGTCGAAGCAAAGTTAAAAAAACAAGTTGAAGACTTGCCTAGAAAGGAAACCGCTTTGCAAGCCTTAGAAAATAGTCAATCCATTTTAGTCAAAGACTTGGAAGAAGCTGTGGCTTTTAGCAATTCATACGCCCCAGAGCATTTGATCATTGCTACTGAAAATGCTGAAGAACTTTCTGATAAAGTAACAGAAGCAGGGAGTATATTCTTAGGAAATTGGAGTTGTGAAAGTGCCGGTGATTATGCTAGTGGAACTAACCATACCTTACCTACTAATGGCTATGCAAGAAACTATAGTGGAGTGTCATTAGACAGTTTTGTGAAGAAGATCACTTTTCAGAAATTAACAGAAGAGGGTATTCAAAAGCTCGGCCCAAGTATTGAGAAAATGGCAGAAGCGGAGCAACTACAAGCGCATAAAAATGCGGTGAGTTTGAGATTGGAGAAATTGAGAAGACCCTGAAACAAGCTCAGGGTGACGCCAGAATGAGAGATTTAAATTAAACCGAAGTGTCATGCTGAATTTATTTCAGCATCTAATTAGTAATTAACATGTTTGACATAAATAAAATAACCAGACCAAACTTAAAATCACTGAAACCTTACTCTAGTGCTAGAGATGAGTTTGAAGGTCTCGCAGAGATTTCATTGGATGCTAATGAGAATCCTTTTGGATTTGGCTTGAATAGATATCCAGACGCGTCTCTGTCGGAGTTAAAAGGATCGTTTTCAACATTCAGAAATGTAGATAAGGAGACACTCATCTTTGGTAACGGAAGCGATGAGCTCATTGACTTTCTAATAAGAGCTTTTTGCGAACCCAAAGAAGATAAAATTCTCACTTTTGTTCCCACTTTTGGGATGTACAGCGTTTGTGCAGGAATCAATAATATTGAAGTTATTCAAGAACCTCTAAATCAAGATTTTCAGATCGATTTAGACATTCTTGAGCCCAAATTAAAAGATGAGAATTTAAAAATCATTTTCATCTGTTCTCCCAACAATCCTACTGGTAATAGTATTGATAAAGAAGTGATTTTATCAATCACCAATTCGTTCTCAGGCCTTGTGGTCATAGACGAGGCTTATATTGATTTCGCCGAAGAAAGCCTGATAAACCAAAGTATTCCAAATTTGTTCGTATTACAGACATTCAGTAAAGCACTAGGACTCGCAGGCGCCCGATTAGGAATTGGTATTGGCTCCAAAGAAGTGATCGTGGTTTTGAATAAAATCAAGCCTCCATACAATGTGAATTCATTGACTCAAGAAAAGGCAATCGATGTTTTAAAAAGACCAGAAGCTCTCAAAAAGCAGGTCGAAATATTGAAAAGTGAAAGAGCAAAAATGGAAAATGCTCTTGCGGAGATTACTAAAGTCAAAAGAGTATATCCTTCAGATGCCAACTTCCTATTAGTTGAATTTGAAGATGCAGCCAAGACATATTCCGACTTGATGAGCAAAGGAATCATCGTGAGGGATCGTTCAAAGCAAGTGAACAACTCACTCCGATTGACGATTGGCACACCCGAAGAAAATCAACAGTTAATTGCAGCTTTAAAAGAAGATACCTATCAGGAAAAAGGAAGAATTGGAAGGTGTGTTCGATCTACTTCGGAGACTAAAATTAAAATTGAAGTCAACTTAGATGATCCATCTGCTACTTCAATCTCGACAGGAGTGGCTTTCTTTGATCATATGCTCGATCAGATTGCTAGACATGGAGCCATTGGACTTCAAGTCTTAGTGGAAGGAGATATCAAAATTGACCCCCACCATACTATTGAAGATACTGCCCTAGCCTTAGGAGCTGCCTTCAATGATGCATTAGGTGCAAGAAAAGGAATTGAAAGATATGGTTTCCTGCTCCCAATGGATGACTGCTTATCGCAAGTCGCTATTGATTTCGGCGGACGACCGTGGCTAGAATGGGATGCTGATTTTAAAGCAACTCATGTGGGCGAAATGCCCACTGAAATGACTTCTCATTTCTTCAAATCATTTTCCGATACTGCACGATGCAACTTGAATGTGAAAGCAGAAGGCGATAATGATCATCATAAAATCGAGTCGATTTTTAAAGCATTTGCAAGAGCAATAAAAATGGCGGTGCGGAAAGATGATAGCGGGGTGTTGCCAAGTACGAAGGGAGTGCTCTGAATTGATAATGAATAATTAATAATTGACAATTGATAGCTATAGTAAAATACAATGCAGGGAACATTCGATCAGTACAAAATGCACTGGACAGGATTGGCGTGAAGTCTATCATAACAGATAATCCCGTTGAATTGCGAAACGCAGAAAAAGTCATTTTTCCTGGGGTTGGTGAGGCAAGTACAGCAATGAAGTACTTAAAAGAACGGAGTTTAGATGAAGTAATTAAATCGCTAACTCAACCATTTCTGGGGATTTGTCTTGGCATGCAGCTGATGTGTACTCATTCAGAGGAAAACGAAACGGAATGTTTGGGTATTTTCAAGGAAAAAGTAAAGCTCTTTCCTCCAGAAGAACTAGTCCCTCACATGGGATGGAACGATTTTGTGTCTCATAGTGGCCCTCTTTTTGAGGGTATTTCCACCATTGATAACATGTATTTCGTACACAGTTATTTTGCTGAACGAGGAGAACATACCATTGGCACAACCGATTATATTTTCCCCTTTTCTTCAGCCTTGCAAAAGGATAACTTTTATGGAGTGCAGTTTCACCCAGAGAAGTCAGCCGATGTGGGTAGTCAGCTTCTAAAAAACTTCTTGAACCTATGAACTTAATAATAATCGTCATTCCTGCGCATGCAGGAATCTTTGTCAATCAAGAGATTCCTGAATTCCGCTGCGCTTCATCAGGAATGACGTCACTAAAAAACACCGACAAATGCGAATAATACCAGCCATAGACATCATAGAAGGAAAGTGTGTACGCTTATCCAAAGGTGACTACAACACGAAGAAAATATATAATGAAGATCCGCTTGAAGTCGCTAAGTCGTTTGAAGATGCTGGATTGCAGTATCTACACTTAGTAGACTTGGATGGAGCAAAAGCCAAACACATTGTGAATTGGAAAGTGTTAGAAAAACTAGCTACTCAAACCAACTTAAGCATTGATTTTGGCGGAGGAATAAAATCAGATGAAGATCTAAAAATTGCATTTGAAAGTGGAGCGGAGCAAATCACAGGCGGAAGTATAGCAGTGAAAGAACCCATAAAGTTTTCTTCATGGATTACTGCTTATGGAGCAGGTAAGATCATCCTTGGAGCAGATGCTTTAGATGGAAAAATTGCCGTTTCAGGTTGGCAAGAAGAATCTGATTTGGAGATCGAGGCTTTCATTCAAGATTATGTTGCTAAAGGAATTGAATATGTCGTCTCAACAGACATATCAAAAGATGGAATGTTGGAAGGGCCTTCTTTTGACGTGTATAAAGCGATCTTGGAAAAGATGCCTGATTTGAAACTGATAGCAAGTGGTGGAGTTAGCAATATGGATGACTTAATCCAATTGAAAGAGCAAGGTCTGGAAGGTGCGATTGTGGGTAAGGCCATTTATGAAAACAGAGTTACATTGAAAGAACTAGGTGAGTTAACTCACCTCTAAATTTCTCCGAAATCCTTCCCTTCTCTTAAAAAAGAGAGGGGTTTGAAGAGAGTTATTTTAATAAGAATGACATTAAAGAAACGAATCATACCATGCCTAGACATCAAAGATGGTGAGACTGTAAAAGGCGTCAATTTTGTGGGTATACGCAGTGCAGGTGACCCAATTGAGTTGGCGAAAAGGTACGTACAAGAAGGTGCCGACGAATTGGTCTTTCTAGATATTACTGCTACCGTAGATGGTCGAAAAACATTTGTAGAGTTAGTGGAACAAATCGCTCATGAGATTAACATTCCATTCACAGTAGGTGGCGGAATTTCATCTGTAGAAGATGCAGCTGCAATGGTACAAGCGGGCGCTGACAAAGTGAGTATCAACTCTGCTGCAGTCAAACGACCAGAATTGATTAAAGAAATTTCGAATGAATTTGGAAGTCAGTTTATGGTGGTTGCTATTGATGCAGGATTAGTTGATGAAGAATGGAAAGTCTTTGTGAAAGGAGGTAGAGAGGCCACTGATCTTAATGTATTGGAGTGGGCAAAGAAAACTGAGGAATTAGGAGCTGGAGAAATCCTACTGACATCTATGGCTAACGATGGTACAAAAGCTGGATTTGCTATTGAACTTACCAATCAATTATCTACAGAACTCAACATACCTATCATAGCTTCCGGTGGTGCTGGTACAAGTGAACATTTCAGTGAAGTTTTTGAACAAACGAAAGCTACTGGAGCCTTAGCAGCAAGTGTTTTTCACTTTGGTGAAATTCCGATTCCTGAACTGAAGGGCTTTCTCAGACATAAGACAATAGATGTAAGACTTTAGATTTTATGCTAATTCAGAATTACAATCCAAATTGGAAAACAGACTTTAATAACATAAAAGCTACGTTATTAGATAAACTGAATTCATTGGAAATCAATATTGAGCATGTGGGAAGCACTTCAGTCCAAGGGATGTCTGCTAAATCAATCATTGATATTGATATCGTTTACATGAAATCAGAAGCGTTTGAAAGCATAAAAAAGAGCCTTGAAGCTATTGGCTACTACCACAATGGGAATCAGGAAATTGAAGGTAGAGAAGTCTTCAAAAGAATAAGTAATTCCGGTCATGCAGTGCTGGATCGTATCTCGCATCACTTATACGTTTGTCATAAAGAAAATGCAGAGTTAA
>JBGCFL010000013.1:0-7468 GCA_045106975.1 Ekhidna sp.
GCACTAAACAATAAAAAGATATCTAGCTTTTGTAGGTAGTTTCCAAAAAATTGAAAAGAAAAAAGCGACAGAGAGAATTGAAGAATTATTGTTATTATTTGACTTAAAAAAAAATGAAAAATCCAAAATAAGAGAACTATCAAGTGGTAATAAGATGAAGGTATCCTTTATTTCTTCCTTAATCCATAATCCAAGCATTCTAATTCTAGATGAGCCATTCACAAATCTTGATATTAAAACAATTGATACAATTTCTAAAGTATTAAGAGACTTGAAGGGTTTAAAGACTATTTTGATAAGCTCACACAATCTTGATATTATTTATAAATTATGCGATAGGTTCATAGTTATTCATGAAGGAAATATCAGTCTTGACTCCAAAGATCATGTAAATGACGATTCGCTTAAATCTAAAATAACTACATCATTGTCGAATTCAAGTAAACTTCCAAATCCTTCTTGGCTTAAATGAATACACGAAATTACTTTTTCTTAATCCTTCTTTCAGGAATTGTATCATACTTTATCCAAAGTCAAATAATTAGCGAAACGATACTTATAAATCATTATAGTCAACAGTTAAGCTTGGAAAGAATTGAACAACTGCTAGATTTTAGTAA
Organism: Ekhidna sp.; assembly: GCA_045106975.1. GTDB lineage: Bacteria > Bacteroidota > Bacteroidia > Cytophagales > Cyclobacteriaceae > Ekhidna. The sequence goes on from JBGCFL010000013.1 coordinate 621, forward strand.
AAGTTGGGCATGGTTAAACTACGCTCTCCTTCCAATGATCTATCTTCTCAAATTCACTTTCATCACCATTTGGCTATTGTCAGGCAGTATTCTTTTCGGTTACAAAACTTCGTTCAAACAAATTTTTCATATAGTCATTTTAGCAGAATTTGTTTGGCTTATTCCTTCCGTTCTGTCACTTCGTGATACGGAGAAGTTTGTAATAAGCTTACTACAAAAAATCAAACAAGATGTAGCTGTACTCATGGTCACTCATAGACTCCAAACAGCTTTAGAGTCTGACATGATTTACTTGCTAGAAAAGGCGGAGATCGTTGATGCTGGAGATTCAAAGAGCCTTTTAGAGCGTGATAACTTTTTGAGCAGAAACTATCAGGAGTTGATGCAGCAATAAAGGTCAAGAATCTTTCTTTACACTATAGCTACTTCGTTTCTTTATTAATCGTGTTATATTAGAAGTTTTAGTGCAATGATCGCATCCTACCAACTTAACTTTTAGAAGAGATATCTGCAAACTTATATAAGGTTACTCCATTAGATGAAAAACTTTAAAGAGCTAAAGTAATGAAAAAATCGAAACTCAAAAGGATGCTAAAGATAGAGCCAGCAGTCATTGTATTGTGTGTTTTTTTAATATTAAATCATATCATTTCTCATCCTGAGTTAAACCAGAATGAGGCGATTTACTGATTTTTGGTATCTCCTGTATTAACTTTACTCTCATGATAATCCTCATGCGTGACGCCTATGTAAAGCTAAAAAAACAGAATAGTTAATTTAAGAACAGGGTTAAGTGACTTGGCTTTCTTGATTGGAGATATTCAGCTGACTAAAATAATAGGGTATAAAAAAGCCTCCAACATGGAGGCTTTTTTGTTTTGGTTAGGTTGCTATTTTTTATGCAGGTTGGCTTGTCCTGATCTTTCCTATTTTGAAAGATTTTCTTTCTTTGTGTCCACAATAGCCACAGTTGAAGTATTTCATTAATTCACCTTCTTCCATTTCAGTAGCAGCTTGAATTACTTCTTCTCTATCTACTCTCAATGTTTGGTAATTACAATTATCGCATTTCAATGCATGGAGTCTACCATTGTATTTTTCAATTTTAGTAAACTTACTTTCTTCATCTATCCATACATCATAATCTACTGAGAACGCATCCTCTTCAGCCTGCATACCTTCATCAAGGTAAACATCTTCTTCTTCTTCACTCAACAACTTCATTTTTCTTCCATCAGGAGAGATACGTGGAGCGAATCTTAATTTCTTCAATCTCTTCTCGATAAAGAATGGGTAGTAGAACTTTAGAATATTTTGAATAATAACACCAAGGATAACGGCTATCATTGATGTCATAAAGAGTCTAACAAAGAACCACAGCCATATAGATTCATCAAATAGTGTGTTAGCAAAAAGGGCTGCACCAATTAGAATTAACAATATCCCATTCCAGAGCATATTGATTTCATGCATGTTGATATAATCATATCGTGCCTTAAAGTCACTTGTAGCCATTAGCTTCAAATAGTGACCAATTAGAATTAAAACACCAACACCTGCTACGGCCATAGCTAGGTATCCTCCATATGTGTTCAAATTGCTTAATAACTCGGGTGAAATAGGGTCAGTCATAGCTTTTATCTATTAAGAAATATTACTTCTTTTATAAAAATCGTCACGTTCTAATAATGCAACGCCACAAATTAAATCAAATCCAACAATTAATCACTTCTAATTCTCATGTAAAATATTAAAAAAATGTAATTCGAACAATGAAACCTCTAGACATAAAATGAATAGTTCCTATTCTGTACATTTGTCGCCTTCAATAAAAAAACCAAAATTCATGTACAATCTTATCAAAAAGACCTTTTCCGTTTTATTTATAATAGCTCTGCTCGCTTCTTGCGCTCCTACTCAGACCGATGAAGAAAAAAGCGTTGAGACTATGACTGACGAAGAGGTCAGAGGATATGCCAACGAATTGGCACAAGAATTCATCATTGTGGATGGACATGTTGATTTGCCATACAGAATGAATGTGAAAGGATTCATGCTAACCAAGACTGTCGAGGATGTGTCCATTGAAACTTCAGGAAACTTCGATTACCCAAAAGCGAAAAAGGGAGGGCTTGATGCTCCTTTTATGTCTATCTACATCCCTGCTAGCTATCAAGAAGTTGGAGGCGCCAAAGATTTTGCAGACTCGCTTATAGATATGGTGTCTAGGTTACCTGTTACTTTCCCTACAAAATTTGCAATGGCAAACTCAACATCTGATATACAAACCAACTTTGACAATGGCATGATCTCTCTACCAATGGGGATGGAGAATGGCGCTCCGATCGAAGATGACATCAATAATGTAAAATATTTTTATGATCGAGGTATTAGATATATCACTCTTACTCATTCAAAAGACAATCAGATAAGTGATTCTTCTTATGACACAGCATATACTTGGAATGGACTTAGCCCATTTGGAGAAGAAGTTGTAAGAGAAATGAACAAATGGGGAATCATGGTGGACATATCCCATGTTACTGACAGTGCAGCTTTTGATGCTTTGTCAATAACTAAGGCACCAGTAATTGCTTCTCACTCATCTGCGAGAAAATTCACCCCAGGTTTTGAAAGAAATATGCCCGACAATCTTATTAAAGCATTGGCTGAAAACGAAGGTGTAATTCACATCAACTTTGGTTCTACATTTTTATCAAAAGAATCTCAAGATAAATTTGATAAAATGAGAGAGGATCTTCTTAATTACCAAGCTGAAAACGGTCTAAATACAGAAGATTCGGTTTATAAGGCGTATGTAGCACAGTATGCGATTGACAATGATGTGTATGAAGATACTGAGAAGGTCGCAGATCACATTGATCATGTGGTAAGCATTGCCGGAATTGATTATGTGGCTTTAGGATCTGATTACGATGGAGTTGGTGATAGCCTTCCTAAAGGGTTGAAGGATGTTTCCACTTATCCGAACTTGATTTATGAATTGCTGAAAAGAGGATACTCTAAAGAAGACATTGAGAAAATCTGTTATAAAAACACTTTCCGTGTTTGGAATAAAGTACAAGAGATAGCTAATCAGTTGCAGAAAGAAGGTTAATCACCTTCTACAGTATAAATAGCCTTAGTTTGATAAATTTCTAAATTGTCATACTAAGGCTATTTTTTTAATAGAACTATTTCTTCTTTTTCAAAGACTTGATAAACTGAGACCAAGCAAATGGGTTTAACAGCTGATTTTGAGGTGGGGAATATCTATTTGTATAAGCTCGCTGTTGCTGCTGAGTAAAATATCTCAAGTTTTCGTTTCCTGATGCAGGAAGTGATAAATAAGCTTCCTGCATTATATCACTGTTAAGCCATTTATAAATGTTAGCATACTCTTTTTGATAAGGCAGCTCCATGGTAATTAAAGCTTCTTTAAACATTGCTTCTGTTGGATAAGGCCTTACTTCCACTTCTTCTAAAAATGTGATGTCTTCTTGTAAAGTGATGATCACTTTCAGGCTACTTTCACCCTCATGTTTAGGAACCTTAAAGAACGCTCTTTTGTAACCGACAGCACTAAAGACTAGGCTATCACCCTCCATAACAGGTATAGAAAAGAAACCATAAGGGTTAGTGGTTGTGCCTCTCCCTGAAGTTGGGATATAGATATGAGTTCCCGGTATAACAGTGGTGCTATCACTTCCAAAAACCACCCCAGTAAATTGAATGATTTTCTTTTTTGGTACGTTTTGGCCAATTACGGATCCAATGACCAAAAAAAGTATACATGTTACAAATACAATTCTCAAATCAAGTTCTTTAACTACTATAAATGGATTTACCCAAGAAAAGTTTAATTTCGGTAAAAGTAGCTAGAAAAAAATGAGGCTCAAGAATTTTAACCTTTCTTATGGAACTCAGATTTTTAAGTCTTTTTCGGACGACTCGAGAACCAGAATTATTCATCTATTGTACAAAAAGGAGGAACTCTGCATATCCGACTTGGAAGCCATTCTAGACTTTACTCAAACGAAAACTTCGCGCCATATTACCTATTTGAAAAATGCCGGTATGGTGACTGCTCGTAAATATGATCAATGGGTCTTTTACAGCATAAAAGAAGAAGGGTATAATATGGTCAACCAGATTTTTAAGTTTCTTGATAAAGATCCGATCCTACGAAAAGACTTAGAAATTTATGAAACCATGGATGCAAACCTAGCTTTGGCAAAGAACAAAATAGAAGCGAGAAACTACAGACGTTGAAAGAAATCAAACACCTCTTTTTTGATTTGGACCATACACTTTGGGACTATGATCGAAGTGCACAGGAAACTCTTCTAGAGATTTACGAAAATTTAGACATGAAAGCCAAAGGCATTCGTGAAAAAAAGTTTGTGAATACATTTTATGATGTGAATGAAAAGCTGTGGCATAAATACAATCATGGTTTGGTTGATAGAGAACATATCAAAAACGACCGATTTAAAGATATCTTGAAAAAAGTAGGGATTGATATTGCCTACTCCCAAGAAGCATCAGAATACTTCATTAGTAATTGTTCAACAAAACCGTATTTGATGCCAGATGCATTGGAAGCACTTCAGTACTTGGAGGGAAAATATGAAATGCATATCATCACAAATGGGTTTGATGTATCTCAGGAATTGAAAATGCAGAGTTCGGGTATTCGAAAATTCTTTGATGTGATAGTCACTTCAGAAACAGCAAATACAAGAAAACCCTATCCTGAGATTTTTGAATTATCACTAGAGTTGGCTAAGGCCAATAAATCTAACTCTATTATGATAGGGGATAATCCAAAAACAGATATTCAAGGAGCGCATGAATTTGGTATGCAAACAGTGTTTTATAATCCATCAGGAAGAAAAAAATCCATTGCAACATATACAATTGAGTCCCTCACTGAACTAATCCAATTGTTTTAGGATTTACATTTCTTAGTCGTTAATGCTGCATCATTTACTTTTGCAGTTCTTAAAAAATATAAACATGTCTAAAGGAAATTTTTTCATACCCCAGCCAATCAACGAACCAATCAATAGCTATGCTCCAGGCACGCCTGAGAGAGAGGAATTGCTAGCGAAATACAAAGAAATGTATGCGCAGAAAATCGAAGCTCCAATGTTTATTGGAGCTGAAGAAGTTCATACAAATAATAAAGTAGCGATGACTTCACCACAAGATCATCAGCATGTATTGGGTCATTTTTCAGAAGGAGATGCAACTCACGTTCAAGCTGCCATTGATGCTGCTTTGGATGCGAAAGAAGCTTGGGAAGGTATGACATGGGAAAATAGAGCAACCATTTTCTTAAAAGCAGCAGAATTGCTTGCAGGACCTTACAGAGCAAAAATCAATGCCGCTACCATGCTTGGTCAAGGTAAGAACGCTATGCAAGCGGAAATAGATGCCGCTTGTGAGTTCATTGATTTCTTACGATTCAATGTTTCCTTCATGCAAGAAGTATACATGCAACAGCCCGATTCTGGCGAAGGTGTATGGAACAGAATGGAGTACAGAGCTTTGGAAGGATTCATCTTCGCGATTACACCATTCAACTTTACAGCAATCGCTGGAAACCTACCAGCGGCACCTGCTATGATGGGAAATACGGTAGTATGGAAGCCTAGCTATACGCAAGTGTATTCTGCTCAAGTAATTATGGAGGTTTTCAAAAAAGCAGGTCTTCCTGAGGGGGTAATCAATCTTGTTTATGTAGATGGTCCTGTTGCTGGAGATGTAGTTTTCAATCACAGAGATTTTGCTGCTTTACATTTCACAGGAAGCACAGGTGTATTTAAACATCTTTGGAAAACCATTGGAGCCAATCTGGATAAGTACAGATCGTATCCAAGAATAGTAGGTGAAACTGGCGGAAAAGATTTTGTAGTTGCTCACAAATCGGCAGATGCCAAAGAAGTAGCAACTGGTCTAGTAAGAGGCTCTTTCGAGTATCAAGGTCAGAAATGTAGTGCGGCATCCAGAGCGTATATTCCTTCTAACCTTTGGGATGATGTGAAGAACTATATGATTGCTGACTTGAAAGAAATCAAAATGGGATCACCCGAGGATTTTGGAAATTTTGTGAATGCGGTCATTGACGAAAGATCTTTCAACAAAATCGCTGGATATATTGATCAGGCGAAAGAAGACAAAAATGTGGAGATCATTGCTGGTGGGAACTATGACGGATCTAAAGGATGGTTTATAGAGCCTACAGTGATTGAGGCAAAAGACCCTAAGTACACAACTATGTGTGAAGAGATCTTTGGCCCAGTGTTGACGGTTTATGTATATGATGAAGATCAATTCGAAGAGACATTGAAAATCGTTGATGAAACTTCTCCTTATGCATTGACTGGAGCAATCTTCAGTAAAGACAGATATGCAGTTGACTTGGCTACTTACAAGTTGAGAAATGCAGCAGGAAACTTCTACATCAATGACAAACCAACGGGTGCAGTTGTAGGACAGCAGCCATTCGGTGGAGCTAGAGGCTCTGGAACGAATGACAAAGCAGGAGCTATGATGAACTTGCTCAGATGGGTAAGCGCAAGAACAATAAAAGAGACATTAGTTTCTCCAACAGATTACAAATACCCATTCTTAGGATAAAATATGAGCGAATTAAGACCATTCCATTTAGCGATACCTGTAAAGGAAATACAAGAGACCCGAGTTTTTTATAGAGAAGTGATGGGTTTCGAAGAGGGAAGGTCTTCTGATCGCTGGGTAGATTTTAATTTTTATGGACATCAGTTTGTCATTCATATGGTGGATGACATGCAGGTGGCGAAAATAAATCCTGTGGACGGGCA
>JBGCFL010000130.1:0-14082 GCA_045106975.1 Ekhidna sp.
TTCTACTGCTCCTTCTATTGCAAAAACGGGTGAAGCAGGTGTAGTAAGGATGGAAATTTTTTCTGATTTCTCAGATTCTCCAGAATCATTGATAGATGTTAGGAAAGCATAATATTGCGTTCCTGCTTCTAGATTCGAAATGTTCACAAATGTTCTGTCCTTTGGGACATTTCTACTATTGTAATCTTCAAGAAAACCGGTTTCATCTACAAAATCATCATCGAGACTTGAAATGGTGAGTCTATAGCCTGATAAGATTTCAGGCACTTGATTCCAATTCAAGGTGACCGACGTTTGTGTAAAATTCGTCACTACAGTTTCGGTCTCAAATGTGGGCACTTCAGGTCTGGTTAAGAAAGGAACTGTGACAGAATACGGTGATGTTCCTGAAGCATTGCTAGATCTTAGTTTTGCATAATACTCTGTTCCAGGTCTTAGTCCAGTCACTTCTTGTAACTGAGATACTGAAATTTCTTTCGCATTATAGTCCTCATGAATCATTGATTCATCACTGAAGTCTGCATCACGTGAAATATCAATGAGATAACCATCCAAAATACCAGGGGTAACTATCCAGTTCAGATTTGCAGATGTGGAAGTAAGGTCTGTTATAGCTAATTCTGATGACTCAAACTCAGGTGTTGCGGGTAAAGTCAGCACTTGCTGAGTAGATCCAAAACCAGAGTTACCTATTTCATTAACAGCGTCCAGCCTATAATAATATTGGGTTCCGGGACTTAGGTTCTCTACTGTTTTACTTTTTTCATCGCTTTTTTCATCAAAAAAGACATCACTGAGGTCATCGAGAAGGCTAATCTGAAGTCTAAATTCCCTTGCCCAAGCCTCATCATAAGAAAATGTAAATCCATCTTGCTTTATAGTACTTGGCGTTTGAACAAAAGGTGTTTCAGGAGTAAACTTAATTTCCCAAAAATCATTAAAACTTGGACCATTTCTACCTCCAAATAGCCATAGGCTTTTGTCATAAGTTTGAAATGTAAGAGCCCGTGCTTTTGAAGGAATTATATTGGATTCACTGAATTGAGTTTGAGCCCCAAATACTCCATCATTACCAACTTCATCTGAGCCACCCATCCATGTCCATTCATTCGTTTTTACATCAAATTTCCAAAAATCATTGAGATTCCCAACGGAGCTGTCAACATCTTTACGTCCATACCCACCAAAAACCCAAACGTTCCCAGCATCATCAATCCACATAGAATGACTGTATCTTCCTGGCGGAAGATTCTCCGGGCTAGAAACTCCTTTTACGCCATAGTTCCCTGCTTGATTTATCAGCTTCGGCCCACTCATCCATGTCCACATGTTCGTTGTGGGGTTGTACTTCCAAAGATCATTTATAAAACCTCTTTGAGCTTGACTGTCCTGTGCCTCACCTCCAAATATCCATACATTGCCATCTTGATCAATTCTTCCATCAGTATATCTCCTTGCGCCAATTGAATTTGCTGAATTAGCAACTCCTAGCTCACCGTAGATTCCTGGTGAATTTTGAAAATTGTTTCCACTGACCCATGTCCACTCTAATGTAGATGGGTTGAACTTCCAAAGGTCATTATTGTATTCAAAGCTTTCATATCCTCCAAATAACCAAAAATTTCCTTCCTGATCAGACCAGTATGCAGATGAGCTCCTTGCTCCCGGTATATGATTGATGCTTGATTGCCCCTTTTCTCCATAGACCCCATTGGCGTTAATGGACTTACTCCCACCCATCCAGGTATAAGTGTTGGATTCTGGATCATAATTCCATAAATCGTTTATCCACGCTATATTTCCAATAGCCTCATTATGATTTATCCCTCCAAAGAACCAAAGTTTACCATCAGAGCCAGTCCATGAAGCTCCATGCCATCTACTTCTTGGCTCATTAGTATCACTGCCTATTCCTTTAGAGCCATAGACACCTTCATTCAAAATCAATTCTGTATTACCATTGATATATTCCCAAGTGTTTTTTTGAGGAGAATATTTCCATAGGTCATTGTAAAATCCGTACCGACTCGAGCCAATTTCCGCTCCTCCAAGTAACCAAAAATCATTATTATCATCTGTCCAAGTCAATCCTCCATGTCTTGATCCAGGGTGTGGCTTAGACCCTTGATTTTCATCACCATAGACTCCCAATTCATTTACTTTAGCAGTGGATCTAAAGCCACTTATCCATGTCCATTCTTTTGTTGACTGCTCGTACTTCCAAAAATCATTGTAAAGTCCTGTACTGAGTTGGTTGAATTTATACCCACCAAAAAGCCATAAATCATCATTTTCGTCTACCCATCCATTGCTATGCCATCTAGCTCCAGGGACATATTCAGTCGATGATAGGCCTGTTTCATTGTAGCTTCCAGTACTTCCTGAGAAGTCAGAACCGGAATGCCATGCCCATTGATTGGATTGTGGGTCATAACTCCACAAATCGTTTAGGTAACTGTTTGTAATTCCGAATTTATCAATTCCATCTCCTCCAAAGATCCAGACAATTCCATTCGAATCAATCCACTGTAAACTAGCAGATCGACCACCTGGAATATTATTAGCGTTATAGACATCAATTGTCCCATAGCTTCCAGCTTCGTCAGCCTGATTGCTTCCACTTATCCATGTCCACTCAAGGGATTGAGTATCAAATTTCCATAGATCGTTTAAGTGTCCAATTGTCTCCTCTGAATCCAGTCCATATCCTCCAAAAATCCAAACATCACCTTGATCATCGCTCCAAATAGTATGATTTGACCTAGGCCCTGGAATATTAGATGAAGAACTCACGCCTTTTGATCCATAAACGGCAAGCCCATTAACAGACTCTTCACCACTCACCCAGAGCCATTCATTAGTCAGTGGGTCATATTTCCACATATCATTAAACCATTCAGTTGGGCCTTCGTTTGCTGCGCCACCAAAAATCCAAACATCATTGTTTATACCTACAGTGGCATTGAGAGCATATCTTGCAGGAGGTAAATTTGAAGGTTCAGAAACATTTTGTAAACCATAATTTCCAAGATCTCCGGGTATTTCAGAACCGCTTATTAAGGGCCAAGATCCTGTTTCAAATTCAGGCCATACTCCATCATCCAATGTAATGGTAGTTGTGGCTCCCATCCCTGTAGAATAATCATTGCTCCAACTAAAAGTAATAGAGGAACCGTCTTCACTTCTAGTTATTGACGATATGATGGTGTAGGCTATACCATATTGATCGTTTCCTGAATAAAAAGGATCTTCACACAAGCTGTTTAATTCTGGTCCCACTCCATCACCTGCTCCATAACCACCTTGTAAAATGCCAAAGCTAATGTCAGTGTATACATAAGATCCATTTGATGAACCACTTTGAATGATACCTGACCCAGTCTGATCTTCTAAAGCCCCGAAATCTGCATAAGCATCAGTTGAGTTAAAGGTATAAGTAACTCCGGTTAGATCCGGGCATTCGTTTGGCGTAAGGGAGTATCTTAATAATGAGTTATAAATTCCATCAATTCCTTGACCTCCAAATACATAAAAATTTTCACCATCAGACCACTCTGCAGCATAAGAACGTCCAGAATTGCTTTCTGGAAAAATAACGCCATCTACCCAATTAGATTCCGGAGAAATACCAGTTGATCCTAAGAAGTTGCTAAAATCACCTGTGGCAAAACCCAGTTTAGTGTGGAAAGATCCATTGGCATTATCAATTTGTTCATTAAAATCATAATCATAGAAATTGCCGTCTTCTATACCATCAATAAAGAATTGAACTCCATCATTTTCTCCAACTCCCGAATTTATATAGACTACAACAGCTACGTGATGCCATTCGCCATTGGTAAGATTATACTCATTGTTTGCTTGAATATCATCAAATCCATTTACCATGAAAGTAAGTCGACCTTCCTTTATGACTATTGAGAACTGGCCAGAATTCCACTCGGCAAATTGATCTTGATCTGTAAATGAAAAAAGAGGACCATTATCTTCTGTTTTAATCCAGCTTTCGAACGTAAAGCTGTTATCAAAAACTTTGAGGTTGGGCACATTGATATGATCATCTACCCCATCAAAATTTAGTGTCCTTGAAGAAGTAGATCTATCAAAACCGTCAGCCTCTCTCTTTACAACAGTAACTCTATCCCATCCATGACAAACTATGAAGTCCACAGATCCATTTTTATCCAAGTCACTGGATATGATGTCGTCCGTTGCAAAATTGATATTCACTTGAGAAGATTCTTCAAATTTTCCCGTACCATCACCCTCAAACAACAGGATCTGGTTGTCCGAAGTAAGCACCATATCGGTGATGCCATCACTATTTATGTCTGATAAAGCAAATGCAGTGAAATTGTGATCAGTTTGCTCTCTGTATAGGTCTTCTCCTTCTCTAAAGGTACCATCACCATTACCAATAATGGAACCAATATTATTGCCATCGTAGTAAATGAAGTCCATATTCCCATCACCGTTGAAATCCTCACTGAGGATTTCAGATATGGCTATACATCCACTGATTGGGAAATATGTACCAGTTAAAAATTCGCCTGTTTCATCGTTTTCATGAAATCCAATTTCAGGGCAATTCCCATTAAGAATAACAGAAGTTGCAATATCTAGGTACCCGTCATTGGTAAAATCATCAATTAATAATCCTTTGTTATAATGTTCTCCAATGAGATCAAAAGTATATGACGAAGGAAAAGCCCCTAATCCATCACCGTAATGAATTTCAATTCGATCTTCACCACCAAGAAGTACTATTAGGTCATCATGTGTGTCCCCGTTGATGTCGGCTGCCCTTACTTCATTGGGTTCAGAATTTGCCGGGAACGGCAGATCCAATGTCGAGCTAAACCCACCTAATCCGTCTCCAAAAAATATTCTCACCTTTTCATCCCCCAGCGTAACTCCTCCCGCCGCAACTGCGATATCAGGAAATGAGTCATCATTCCAGAATCCAACGGTTAAATCTTTCGCAAAAGAGCCTACGGGTAGGCTGACAGGCGTATTGAGATTGCCACTTTGATCATTGATGAAAACATTTATGGATTGTGGGTTCCAATTCGAAGTGATAATATCGTCATAAGTGTCATTATTGAGATCAGCTGCTACAACAGCTTCTCCGTCATTTTCACTCAAGTAGATTTGAGGAGAAACTTTCAAAACTCCCTCAACAAGATTTGAATTTTCTCCTGTAAGATCAAAATTGTTAAAAAAACCATCATTAACCCCTGTTAGGTCGGGAATCAAAGTCTCGCTAGTGTTATCACCATCGGCGGTCCCAGTATTGAAGTCAAATGCCATTTCAAGATTTGTCTCACTACCAGTAGCTTCCATCTGAGAAGCAGTCTTGACCTCATTATCATTAAGTGCACTACTCCAAACTCTGGTATTGGCCATTTCTCCAATGAACACACTCGGCCGATAAATATTATCACTCAATGTTCCGTTATTATTGCTTACGATATCCAAAAGAGTAGATTCCGTATTGCTAGAACTTCCAGCAATTCCTTGATTAAAATTGTAATAGGAAGCTAAACCTGCTTCCTTACCACTAAGCTCAATAGTACGACTTGATTTAATCTCCGCTCCATTTCTCGCATAATTCCAGAATCGGATTTCATCAAGTTGACCATTAAAAAAAGATTCATTTCCGTTCCCTTGAGATGATCCAATTATGGTTACATGATCGTCATTAGGATCAAGCTCATTTCTGAAATCAACATCCCGATTTCCTACGATTTCTCCATCTATGAAGATAGAAATGGATTCATTGACAAATAAATCATCGCCTGGATCAAATTTAAAAGCTAAATGATGCCATTGATCATCAGTAATATTATTTGTACTGAAACTTGCGATATTATCGCCATAGAATTTCTTTACATGAATATTGTTTCCTTCAATATCCAAACTCCAACCCTGACTGACTGAGGCCATATCATCTGGTGAGCTTGAAATTAAAGCTCCATCACTATTCGTTTTGAACCACAACTCAATAGTAAAAGATTGATCATACTCGATAGGGTTTGAATCTAACACCACTTTATCGTCTACTCCGTCAAACGATAATGAGTTATTATAACCAGGGACTTCTTTGTCGGCTGAGATCTGCCCATCTATCCATGTCCATGTAGCAGTATTTCTTTCATACTTCCATAAGTCATTAAAAAAACCTTGAGTCTGACTAAAATCGTTACCAAATCCACCAAAAACGTAGTAATTTCCATCATTATCTGTGAAAGAAGAAGCTCCATTTCTGGCTCCTGGGCTTGTAAGAACCAAACTACTTTTCTCCCTTTGAATCTGGGAACCTGAAACCCACTTATAAGTGGGTGTTTGCGCTGCTGCTGAAATACATAGCAACAGAAATAAAAGATTTAGTGACTTTTTCATATTCATCTTTCTGGTGTTGGAGGTACGCTAATATCGGGTTCTACAACTGGAATCAGGCTCTTAATTAGAAAGTAGCCTGCTATGCTTATAAAAGTTCCTCCAGCAATTTTAGGTATAAGTGGAATTTTTCGTTGGACAATAAATTTGTTTGAAAAGACAACCTCGTCTCGGTTTCTACTGTCACTTATTCTGTACATATAATTATCTCCTGGCTTCACATTAGTAGGAATCACCAGGCTAGCAGATCCAGTATTGGGCAATTCTTCGAATGATTTGACCAATTGATCGGCTCGATAAAGCTCCACGCTCAATATGTTGTCTCCTCTTCCCCCAAACCATACTAGATCAGTTGGCTTACCTCTTTTGATTATCATATCTTCTTCTATTCCATCTAACTCAACAAACGGAACATAGATTTGACCTTTGATCTCAAGTTTCATTCCTCCTGTAAAGTCAGCTCCTAGCTCCTCTTTTGCTTTCCAAGTGATTGTTTTATTAGGTCCTACGGATATGTCTACACCCACATCGCCTTTGACGAGTTTTACTGGCTGTATGAAATTGTCTTGAGAAGTGTAAAGGTGGATAGAGTAACTTCTGTCTATACGTTCATCTATAAGGTTGTAAGTGACAGATATGTCTTCTCCTTTCTTTTGAATGTTTGTGATTTGGATTTCCTGAGCATTAACATATGCGGAAATAAAGCAAAACACCCAAAGAAGCTTTCTAGTATTTTTCATGTAGGGTATAGAATTAGGCTAAAGAAATTAAGTCGAGATTAGGCGATTTAAGGTAAAAATATTGACGATTTGGTAAAAACGTGATACAAGATAAGATAATTTATTGAATGCTAGATGATTACGCCTAGTATGCATTTTGTTTTACTCATCAGAACGAATCAATACTCTGACCATTCAAACCAAAACGAATCATTACTTTTTGGCTAGAAATATTCTCAAGAATAGGTCTTAAGACAGAATGAGCATTTTCTTTGGTCTGTTCTAGGATACCTTTTTCCATAGCTGTCGCTCGGATTTGCTCCTCTGATACCTTGTACAGCTCTTGAACAAATTTCTTTTGATCATCAGGTTGCATGTAATTGACTTGCAAGTCATAGATTCGAGACTTTTCTAGGTCTATTTTAAAGTAACACAATTCCGGAAGTGGTAAAGTCACATATATGGTATCATTCACTTCTTCAATATCTGTAAGTTGAATCTTGGTAAGATCGATACATCCTGCAGCTGAGCCTTGACTGATAAGAACTCCTTTTGCATCAGGAACTGGCTTGTATTTAAAAAGCTTTAAATCGATATAATCAGCAATTTTCTTTACTTCTGATACTTCTTGAAAATTGTATTTGACTAACTCCAATTTCCCCATCTGTTCCACTTTGGTAAGAATGGTTGTTTGCCTTACTTCTTTGTTGCCCTCCACCCATACAGAGCCCAATTTTTCTTGTATCAGCATCCAAGAAAGTAAGCCAACCACAATGAGCCATGGAAGAATTTTCAATAGAAGCTTCAACAGATTAATCATCGGATGAAGTTAGGCCATTTCATTTAGTCTTTGAAAAAAATAATCTTTTGAAAAGAACCTTTTCATTCATTCATCGTAATATTGCAATATGGGAGTTAGTAAAACTAATTTATTTTCTAAAGATCAAAACGAACTAGCCATTATTGCTAAGGCATTTGCTCATCCAGCAAGGATTGCCATTTTGGAGCACTTATTGAAAAGCAATCAGTGTATCAATAGTGATTTAGTAGAAGAGCTGGGCTTAGCTCAAGCTACTATTTCGCAGCATCTAAAAGAATTAAAATCCATCGGGCTTATTCAAGGAACGGTTGAAGGAACGTCTATGTGCTATTGCATTAATCCAACGTCTTGGGCTCTTGTAAAAGAGCGTCTTCAGAATCTATTTGATCAGTTTGATCCTAATTGTTGTTAAAAAAATTTCTGTAAAATCATCGCAATATAACGATGTATAAATGTTGAACTAAATTTATAATCATGAACGAAAAAAACGTTTTCCCCCGCACTCACATTTCTTTAAATGTAAAATCCATTGAAGCTACTGTTAACTTCTATACCAAATTTTTTAACCAACCTGCAGCCAAAATAAAAGAAGGTTATGCTAAGTATGAGATTGATGCTCCAGCTCTAACCATTTCGTTTATTGAAAGACCAGAAAAAGTGAATGCTGAAGTCGGTCATTTTGGAATTCAGGTAAAGACCAAAGAGGAATTGAATACTAAACTGAACCTAGCCAGAGGGAATGAATTAGTAAAACTGGAAGAAGAAGGGACTTCATGTTGCTTCGCTGTTCAGGATAAATTTTGGGTAAATGATCCCGATGGATATGAGTGGGAAGTATATCATTTCTTAAATGACTCAGAATATTTTGGAGCAAAGGAAGAAAAGGCAGAAACTCCTTGTTGCACGCCCGAGCAAAAATCAGCAGCAGTATCTTGTTGCTAACTCGCATTCAAACATTCCCAGATTTCATTATCAATAAGTCTTTTCATCAGAACAAAAGGATTTTGAAGAAAGGGAATGTTTAATTCTCACTTTGTTTTATCATTGAAAGATGTACCATGAACTAGAAGAATATATTTCGTCTGCAAAAGAATCATTTGGGACAATTACAGATGAAAGAAAAGCTGTCCTCAATGCAATTATTAATGACTTTCGATCAAGAGAGCATCTTAACTTAAACTTCATTTGCACACACAATTCAAGAAGAAGTCATTTGTCTCAGATTTGGGCTCAAACAGCTGCTGATTATTATAAAATACCTGTTGATACCTATTCAGGAGGAACAGAGGCAACTGCTTTTCATCCTAATGCCATTGCTGCATTGAAGAGAGCTGGTTTTCAAGTAAACTCCCCGGAGGGAAAGAACCCTCCTCACGAAATAAAGGCTACTTTCGAAGGAGAACCAATGATCTGTTTTTCAAAGTGTTTCGATGAGGCTCCCAATCCAAAGAATGATTTTATTGCTATAATGACTTGCTCTGAAGCCGATCAAGGTTGTCCCGTTGTGGCTGGGGCGACTAATAAAATACAATTGCTTTATGATGATCCTAAAGTGGCAGACGGTACACCCAATGAAGCCGCCAAATACGATGAGCGGTGTAAGCAAATAGCCACAGAAATGTTCTATGTCTTTTCTCAGCTAAAATAGCCATGAAAAAGAAGCTTCATGAAAATTCGTAAAGTCATTTCCATAATCACTCTCATGCTAATAGGAGAACTGATTTTTCTCCTTCCTTTTGTGGTCACTCGTATATTTCGTCCTACTTTTCTAAAGGTATTTGACATTAACAACTTGCAGTTAGGTACTGCCTTTTCGCTTTATGGAATTGTAGCCATGGTCGCTTATTTTGTTGGCGGCCCTATTGCAGATCGTTTTTCTCCTAGAAAACTCCTACCAACAGCCATTCTTGCTACCTCATTAGGTGGATTTTTGATGGCGACTATACCGAGTATCTATACCTTGAGCTTGCTCTATGGATTTTGGGGAGTCACCACTATCCTGCTTTTCTGGGCCTCATACGTCAAGGCACAAAGAGAGCTCGGTGGAGATCAAAGACAAGGTAGAGCCTTTGGAGCCATTGATGCTGGCAGAGGGTTTGTGGCAGCAGCCATCGCTTCGAGTTCGGTATTTTTATTGGACGCCTTTCTTCCGGTATCCGCAGACGATGCTACTGTATCACAACTTTCTAGTTCATTAAGCACCATCATTTTGATATTTAGTGCATTTACAGCTTTCGGAGCAGTCATGGTTTGGTTCTTTCTTCCGTCTGATATGTCTGGCAAAAGCGACCAACGACTTTCACTCAGTGGAGTCAAATTGGCTCTCAAAAAAAGGACTGTATGGTTTCAGTCCTTTATCCTACTCTGTGGTTATGTAGGCTATAAATGCACAGATGATTTTTCGCTTTACGCGAATGTCGCACTTGGTTACAACGATGTGGATGCCGCTCACTTAGCTGCACTCTCTTTTTGGATTCGACCAATAGCAGCTATTGCTGCAGGTCTACTTGGTGACTATTTCTTGCACTCCAAGATGGTCATGATTTGTTTCGTAATTATGCTATTAGGCAGTCTTGTTATATCTACAGGTATCTTACAACCGGGGATGGAGACATTCATTATCATCACCATTACCTCCACAAGTGTGGGCATCTATGGACTGAGAGGCTTGTACTACGCGTTGTTTCAGGAAGCAAAGTTACCATTGGTTGTTACGGGTAGTGCCGCTGGAGTTGTGTCTGTCATTGGCTATACGCCAGATGTTTTCATGGGGCCATTGATGGGGTGGGTTTTGGATAGCAATCCAGGTGCTATTGGTCATCAGTACTTGTTTACTGTTTTGGCAGCCTTCTCTTCATTAGGATTTGTGTTTTCGCTTCTTTTTAGACATTTCAGTAAATTAAATTAATGAAACGCATCCTCAAAAGCAGATGATCTAGGTGCCCTTATGCTCAATAATCATTTGTCCCCTGAACGTGCATTATTATTGAGAATACTAGAATAATGATCCACAAAACCAGATCATTTATACTCTATAATCAAAAATTCTCCTGCTGTCTCTCCCACGTTTAGTACCTCGTGTACTATTACCTTTTCATTACCAAAGGAACTACCTGTAGGCACATCCACCTCTCGTGTCCCACTTGAATCTGTCATTTTAAACTTGCCTCCGGCCAAAGTGTATCCTACATGAGGATTATGATAATGCCTTTCATGACCTACACCTGGCGCAAAGACACATTTCAACACTCTAATTTTATCATTCTCTTCTAGCACTTCGCATACGCTTTCTCCTTTCCAACCAGCCCTCAGAGGGTCAGGTAATTGATTTTCAGTTACTGAATAGCTGTTTGATTGTTCCTTTTCACTTGTTTCAGTGCAACTCAAAAACAGAGTCACTAGAAGAATTAGCGAGCTTACAAAGCTCAAATGTTTTAACATTGGTTTTATTTTCAATTCTATACAAAAGAAAGTAACTGTCAGCTGTCCGAAGAGGATTTTAGCTGTCTATCTTATTATTTAAATCAAAACATATCTTTCACTTGTTACCTTACAGTTAACAAAGCTTCACGTAATAATATTCGACATATGTTTAGCTAAAAATATCTATTAATATGCTAAAAGCCTTATTCAAGTTTTTTTTCCGAATAGGAAAATGGCAACTTATTTCTCCCGCACCAAAAGAAGCCTACAGATGTGTAATGATAGCCGCTCCTCATACTAGTAACTGGGATTTTGTATATGCTATTAGTGCAATGGATCAATTGGGACTCAAGCCTAGGTTTACTATAAAAAAGGAGTTTAATATTTTTATCCTTGGCAAGCTGATAACAGACTTAGGAGCTTTGTGGATAGATCGGTCAAAAACTAAAAAAGGAGGAATGACAGGCTACATGGTCTCACTATTTGATAGCCACAAAGAACCTTTAACAGTAGTGGTTACCCCAGAAGGAACAAGGTCTCCTGCCAAAGAATGGAAGACAGGGTTTTATCATGTCGCTGTGAAGGCCCAACTTCCTGTTTGCTGTGCATTTATGGATTACAAAAAGAAAACGACGGGTATTGGCATGTGCTTTATGCCTAGCGGAGATATTGATGAGGACATGAAATTGATCATGGATTATTATTCAGAAATAGACGGAAAGTTTCCTGAAAATTTCGTCACTGATATTCGGTATAGCTAATAGTCATATTTAAGATGAGGCCAAGTATAATTAGGTGGGGCATTCTTGGGTGTGGTAAGATTGCCGAAAAAATTGTCGAAGACATCCTTTCTTTAGAAGATGCAACGCTTATTGCGGTAGCTTCTCGTGACCAGACCAAAGCCAATGAGTTTGGTGCACGATATCAAGTAGAAAAATGCTATGGCACTTATCTCGAACTTGTTCAAGATTCAAATGTAGATGTTGTCTACATTGCTACCATTAATCCTTATCATGCTGAAACTTCTCTTCTATGTCTAGCTCATGGAAAGCATGTAATGTGTGAGAAGCCCCTAGCAATGAATGAACAAGAAGTGAAGTCTCTGATTGAATTGGCAAAATCGAAGAAGTTATTTCTGATGGAAGCTATCTGGACACGTTTCTTTCCTGTAGTGAAAGAAGCTATGAGTCTGATTGAGGGTGGGGAAATAGGAAAAGTCAAATCAATAGAGGCAGACTTTGGCTTTAAAGCAAATCCGAAAATTACACGGCTTTTTGATAAAAAATTAGGAGGTGGATCTCTATTAGACATAGGAATTTATCCATTGTTTCTATGCTTAATAATACTAGGTGTGCCTGATCGCATCGATGCAGAAGCATCATTTACATTTGGTGGAGTAGATGAGTCATGCCGTATGAAACTTAATTATGATAGTGGGGCTGAGGCCGTTTTGAATTCAACAATAGCAGCAGATACTAAAACTGAAGCTTGGATACATGGAAGTGAAGCTTCCATAAAGCTGCATCGACGATTCCATAACCCATCTAAACTTTCGGTTTGGAAAGAGGATAAAATAGTAGATGAATTAACTGTCCCTATTGATGGAAATGGATACACATATGAGATAAGCCATGTAAATGATTGTTTGCGAAAAGGGCTAACTGAAAGCGCAATTTTACCTCATGAAATTAGTTTAAGTCTGATAAAAATGCTAGACGAAACGAGACGAGAAATCGGCTTAGAATATTAAGCTCTATTTTAGTTTTACTTACTCTTATAATCGCATATACAAATACACAAAGACAACCTTCCTCTCGTTATCTTCGTATAACAAGCAGATCGTCTACTTTTTTAAGTAATCAGACTTCCTGAAATTTCCTTCCCCCGAGAAAGCTAGATCGTCCCGAAATCTATTATTCACCTTTTAAATTGAAAACTTATGGTTACGTTTTTGGGATTTATTGTACTCGTTCTTGGATTATCTGTGGTTGTTATTTCAAAGATTGACATCTCAGTAACCTCACTTGTATGGATGAAAAAATTCAAAACAAGTAGAGGTATCGTACTTTCTATTATTGGAGCATTTCTCATGCTTCTCAACTCGCTCTTCTTCTTTGCCGATAGAGGATTCAATTATCTTTTGGTATATCCAACAGGTAAGATGAGTGCCGTTATGTCACAGGGATTAAAATGGCGTGGTTTTGCAAAAATTGACAATTGGCAAAAATTCATAGATGTGAAAGTTGTTGGCAAAGGCATAGAAGTAGATGAAGCTGAAGTAGGTGGGGTCATGAAACCTGTTCCTCTCAGATTCATCGATCAAGTAACTGCTTCAGGATATGTTTCTACTCGTTTTGAACTACCAAGAGACGAGCAAGACTTCATTAGTCTAGCTGTGAAATTCAGAACGATGAGCAATTTGGTTAACAATACTATTGTTCCAACAGTCAAAGAGCAGTTAATCAATACTGCTTACATGTTTGCGGCCCAAGACTACATCTCTGGAGAGGCTCAAAGCTTTCGTCAAGTCTTCGAAGAACAATTGAGAGAAGGTGCCTATGCGGTTGAAAAACTAGAGAAAAGAGATACTGTATTCACAAGCATTCAAACTGCAAGTCGAGAGATTAAAGAAGTGAAAACCTCCTATGATGTGAAGAAGATTTTGGAAAATGGAGTTCCCAAAAGAATTAAACATGAACTAAGTGAAAACAACATTATCGT
>JBGCFL010000131.1:0-5966 GCA_045106975.1 Ekhidna sp.
ACTGGAGTAATTCCAGACAAACTCTATGAAATGGAAGTAGCTCATACTGGACTCACCAAACTCTACAGAGTACGCGACATGCATGAGCGCAAAGCACTGATGGCAGATCTATCCGATGGATTTATCGCATTACCTGGAGGAGTAGGTACGCTAGAAGAAATGACCGAAGTAATGACTTGGGCACAGATTGGCTATCATTCCAAGCCTTGCGCTTTCTTAAATACCAAAGGCTACTACGATCACTTCATTTCCTTTTTTGATCATATGGAAACCGAGGGTTTTTTATATAAAGCGATACATGACCAAGCTGTGGTAGAAAATGAAGTTAACAAATTGATTGAGAGGTTATTGAATTAGAGAAAATCGCGATTACATAACCAAAGTAATACTTGATTGATGATCAATAAATCTCAATTTTATTAAAAGTCAAGCCTCCTAAGCTTTCTTTTTACTATCCAGCCATAACCAAACATCACAGGGATATAAAGCATGTAAATAAATCCTGCAACAATCACATTGACCGGTGAGTCTCCGAAAATTTTAGACACAGAAATGATGAAAGATAAGAATGGAACACTTGCCATTAATAGATTATGTACACAGCTATTTTTCGTAGCAAATACTTCGTATTTATTTAACCCCAATTCTTCTCGCTTACTGATGGCATGTTTATAAAGGAGTGCGATCGTTAGAAAAATAAGTGTTGCTCCTATCCCGTAGGAAGTCATTAAAAAATTCCCATCCATATCGGGCACATATTGCTCATTGAATTTTGCACTATCGCCAGTTATGAGACCAGCATAGAGTTCAAATAAGAAACTAGCTAGAAACTTCAGAGGGTACACATATATAAGGAGGAGAAATAGCAAGAAGGTGTTGATAACCACCGTTCTGGTATTTTGAAGGCCATATCGTAAAAAGAAAATGTAATGCTGATACCAAATCACCACGATCAACACAATACAAATAAGAAAGGGTATGATTTCTCTTAATGAAGCCTTCAATTCTGTAAATGTTTCGGGAACGGATGAGGAGAGAACTACTAGTGTAAAAGCAAAGGCAAATACGGCATCACTGAAGGTTTCAACACGTGTCTGGTTTAATCCACGATAGTTAAACCTTGGGTCTAAACCTACTAACTGATCTTTCAACGTTTTCATTTTAAAGGCTGTTTCTATGACCAAGATAGCCATTCATCTACAAAATGTCCCCCTGAAAGAATTTTTAAAGGTGGATCAAGTCATCATCGTTTCCTAATAGTGAAAACCAACATAAAATAGGATTATGAAAAACAATTACAAGAAACTATTAAGTGCATTCACATTGTCTGTCGCAACATTTTTTGCCATGTCACAAGTAAGCACTCCCCCTGGTGGTGGCAGTCAAAAATCATTTGTAAAACAACAAATTGGAGGAGTGGGAAGCGTAGAAATAAGCTACAGCAGTCCTGGCGTTAAAGGCAGAATCGTTTGGGGTGGGATCGTTCCGTGGGGATTTGCCCCTCTAGGTTTCGGCTTGAGCACTGCAGACAATCCATCTCCATGGAGAGCAGGTGCTGATCAAAATACAACGTTCACTTTTTCTCATGATGTGAAAGTGAATGGCAAAGAGTTAAAAGCTGGGACTTACGGGTTTTTCATTGCACCTGCAAAAGAAGGAGACTGGACAGTCGTTTTCTCCAAGGACAACAACCACTGGGGAAGTTTCTTCTACAAGGAAGAAAACGATGCTCTTAGAGTAATGGCTACAGCTGAAGATGCTGGCTTTCATGAATGGCTTACCTATGAATTCATAGATAGACAAAATACCTCCACTACTGTGGCTATGGTATGGGCAGATAAAAAGCTTCCTGTCAAAATAGAGTTAGCGAATCCTGTTGAAGCGCACATGACTGCTCTAGAAGCAGAATTAAATAATCAGCCTGGATTTACCTATCAAAACTACAGTGCAGCATCTAGGTATGCCTCCAGTGTAGGCGAGCACGACAAAGCAATAACTTGGGCAGAAGCTGCCATTAGCGCTCCATTCTCTGGACAGAAAAACTTTGGAACAATGAACGGGAAGGCTGCTGCATTAAGAGCTGCCGGCGAAGGCGAGAAAGCTCTGACAGTAATGGATGAAGCAATCAGAATGCCTGGAGCAACTGCTGGCGCTATTCATCAGTATGGAAGACAGTTGATTGCTGGAGGACTAAAAGACAAAGCATTGGAAGTGTTTAAATACAATCAAAAAACAAACAAAGGTGCTTGGCCAACTAATTATGGACTAGCGAGAGGGTACTCTGGTGTGGGCAACTACAAACAAGCCATCAAGTACTTAAAACTTGCTAAAGCAAACATTCCTGTCGGAGATACACTGAATGGCCCCATAATAGATCAAAACATAGCTAAACTTGAAAAAGGAGAGGACATTAATTAAAACAAATACACCAACTTAATCCAAAGTATCTGCTGTTTCGGTGGGTACTTTTTTTGTGCCTAGGACATAAAAAAAGGAGCACCTTTGTGCTCCTAAGTTCGATTCCAATTGCTGGTTGGATCGAGTTGTCGATTCGGATCCTCACCCGAATCTAATCACCGCCTAATTTACTCGCCTGTAAATGTAGATTTCAAATATAGACACATTTCTCATATTTAATAACGAAATAGTTATTTTTTTTATAAAAATTATCCAATTAGCGTTTTTTTATCTCGACCATGACATAAATAGATATGGATTATTGAAAATAATTTTCCCAAAGCATTGCATCAAAAACAAAGAATGCTACATTTGCACTCCTTTTAAAAACGACCTATAGTTATTTGTATGTTGTTTTATAAAAAGGGCGCTTAGCTCAGTTGGTTCAGAGCACCTCGTTTACACCGAGGGGGTCGGGGGTTCGAATCCCTCAGCGCCCACAAGACAAGCCCTAATTCAGAAATGAGTTAGGGTTTTTTTATGTAAATGTTTTTTCTCCTGCGACTCGGATAATATAAAGGACCCATGACTGGGACGCCAGTCCAATCGAATTCCTCAGCGCCCACTTCGAAAACCTGATTCAGAAATGATTCAGGTTTTCATATAGACTCAAATAACCTATCTGAATGGTCCATCAGTACCAACTTAAAGAAACTTGTTAAACGATCAAAACACCTATGTTTTTGATATATGTCTCCCTACCGACTCATCCAATTCATTGTCACCAAATAGAACAACTTTTCAACGCATCCTCTGTTTCTATTATCTCGTCAAATAATAACCTACATACAAATGAAAAAATACATCTTCCTTTTCGCCATCGTGTCTGTTTTTCTTCTTTCATGTTCATCAGAGGATCAATCGTTAAAAGCAGAAATATACCAATCAGCAGAGGGAATAGCTTTAGATGGTTATGATCCTGTGGCATACTTTGTACATTCCGAAGCAAAACTTGGAACTGAGCAATCAAGCGCTGAGTACAACGGGTTAACCTACTATTTCTCAAGCTCTAAAAATCAAGCTTTATTTCAAGCCAATCCTGAACAATATTTGCCAGAATATGGCGGTTGGTGTGCTTATGCGGTGGCAGAGGGATCAAGAAAGATGGAGCCAGATCCATCTCAGTGGCAAATACAAGATGGCAAGCTTATTCTATTCACATCTAACCTTATGACCAAGTTGACCGGGGATCTAAAGGATGATTGGAACGAGGAACCTGAAGAATACAAAATCAAGGCTGACAAAAATTGGGAAAAGATCAAATAAGTTCAGCTAACCAGTGAAAGAGGATGCACTCTCTAATTCTCTTTCATAATTAAGAATGCTCTTGTTTCCAGAGAATGCAAGCTCAACTATTGAGTATATTTTTGCTTGAAAAAGTAAGAAGCAATGAAAACCTTGAAATGGATATTTGTTCTGACTATTGCGTGCAGCAGTGTAACAGAACAAAAAAAAATTGACGTCCAAGGACACAGAGGAGCTAGAGGGCTCATGCCTGAAAACAGTATCGAAGGATTTATTGAGGCAATTGATCTCGGTGTTTCTACATTAGAATTGGATCTAGTTGTTTCTAAAGACACTCAGCTTATTGTCAGTCACGAGCATTTTCTATCTCCAGAATTTTGCGCTGATTTGGACGGTAATAGAATCAAAGAAGATACCGTTTTCAATCTATACCAAATGACCGCTAATGAGATCAAACAGTTTGATTGTGGTAGTTTGAAACACGATAGGTTTCCAGATCAGAAAAAAATAAATACTTATAAACCCACTTTACATGAAGTCTTTGATAAAGTGGAATCCTATTTAGCTTCCAAAAATCTACCTCCAGTCAATTACAACATTGAGCTAAAAACCACTCCTGAAACGGACTCTATATTCCATCCTACTCCAAAAGCATTTTCAGACTTAGTTTATGAATTTATTTCTACAAGAAATCTATGGAACCGAGTCAACATCCAGTCTTTCGATTTTAGAACATTGGAATACTTCAATGAAGTTTACCCAGAAGTCAGACTAGCAGTCTTAATAGAATATGAACAAGATTGGAAAGTCAATATTGAAAAGTTAGGGTTCTCTCCAGAAATCTATTCCTGCTATTTTGAATTACTTTCGCGGGAGCAAATTAAAAACATTCAAGAGTCAGGAATGCAAGTCATACCATGGACCGTGAATGAGGTTTCTGATATTAAAAAAATGATTGATTGGGATGTGGATGGAATCATTTCTGATTACCCCAATCGCCTAATTGAAACGATAACAAAATAGTATGAGTAAGAAATACGATGTATGTGCCATTGGTAATGCTTTGGTCGATTATGAAATTGAAGTAAATGATGAATTTTTCTCTTCCAACAAAGTGGAGAAAGGGGTCATGACACTCGTGGAAGAAGATCGTCAGGCTGAGTTATTGGAAAAAGTAGCTGGCAAGATCAAAAAGAAACAAGGAGGCGGTTCTGCTGCCAATAGTATTTTCGGATTAGCTCAATTTGGGGGAAATGGCTATTACACATGTAAAGTAGCATCCGACACAGATGGCTCATTCTTTATAGACGAACTGGTTAATAATGGAATAGATACGAATCTAGATCCTGCCAACCTTTTAGATGGAACTACTGGTAAATGTCTAGTAATGGTCACTCCAGATGCTGAGCGAACTATGAATACCTACTTAGGCATTACCTCTGATCTTTCGGAAAAGGAGATTAGCACAGAGGCAATTACTGAATCAAATTATGTTTTTCTAGAAGGCTTCTTGGTCTCTTCTCCTACTGGAATGGAGGCAATGAAAAACGCTAAAAGAATTGCAGAAGAAAAAGGAACGAAAGTAAGCCTAACTTTTTCTGACCCAGCTATGGTCAAGTACTTCAAAGATCAAATGCATGAGGTAGTTGGGAATGGAGTTGATTTCCTTTTCTGCAATGAGGAAGAAGCCATGCTATTCACTGGTACTGATAACCTAGATGCTGCGAAAGATGGGTTAAAAAAGGTTGCTAAAGAATTTGCAATAACTAAAGGAAAAGAAGGAGCTATTGTTTTCGATGGCTCTGAATTTATAGACATAGATCCGTTTAAAACGGAGGCCGTAGATACTACCGGAGCTGGAGACATGTTTGCTGGTGCATTTTTATATGCTATCAATCATGGACATAGCCACAAAGAAGCGGGCACCCTTGCAAGTGCTGCAAGCTCCGCTGTAGTTAGCCAGTATGGACCAAGGCTTTCACAGTCTGTGATAAAAGAGATTATAAACGGTCTTTAGATAAACATAAAAATCATTCCCAAACTTCTATCGACTTTTTATAGTTAGTTAGATATCACTTTGAAACCCTAAATAAAATGCGAAACATACTTATTATAGTTTGCCTGCTATTCACCCTAGGCACATTCGCGCAAGACAAGCGAATAGATTTTGTGGAATATGATATGGACAATGGCTTACATGTCATTCTTCATCAAGATAATTCTACTCCAATTGTCAATGTAGCTGTTCTTTACCATGTTGGTTC
>JBGCFL010000132.1:0-33268 GCA_045106975.1 Ekhidna sp.
CTTAAGACATAGTTCTAAGCTTTCTTTTAAATAAATTGGAATCTGCTGTCATAATTGGGCAAGTGCTTTTGACTAACTAAGTAGAGTTAACACAAATCCATGGAGAAAGAACTTGAAAATGTATTTTTAACAGGTCTCGAAGAGAACAAACAAAAGCTACTTCGAATCTGCGCGGTTTATTCTAAAGATGAAGATGAGAAAAAAGATCTCTTCCAAGAAGCTTTGATAAACATCTGGAAATCTATGCCATCCTTTAAGTCGAATTCTACAATTAGCACATGGATGTTTAGGGTCACATTGAATGTCTGCCTAAGCATGCAAACCAAACTAGCTAAAGCGAAGAAACGATTCGTCGCAATGGAGAGCATTGACATCTCACAATATGTAGGACAATCCACCTATGAAGATGAGCATCCATTACTAGCCTATCTAAGAATTTGTCTAAAAAGTTTAGACGAAGCAGATAAAGCAGTGATGACTCTCTACTTAGAAGAGTTGCCCTACAAAGAGATAGGAGACGTCACCGGATTAACAGAAAACCACGTAGCTGTTAAAGTAAAACGTATTAAAAAGAAATTACTGAATTGTATAAATGAGAAATCATGATAGATGATGAATTAATAAACATATGGAAATCTTCACCTCAACAAGAGCAGGTGAAATTTGACAAATCACGTTTCATGCTAGACGTACAGTCTAGTGTAGATGACTTTTACAAGCAAATGAAAATGTTATACATCCGTGAAGCAATGGGTGCATTTATAGCTATACCCATGTTCATTTTCTATGCTTTTCTCGTCCCCCATGTATTAACTAAAATTGGTTTTATACTCGTGGCTTTAGGCGCTGTTTTCATTTTGTACATAATGAAAAAGTCGAAAAGGAAAACTCCAGATCAGTTTTCTATGAGCTACCTAGATTATCTACTGAAGACCAGAGAATTTCTAGAGGAATCAAAGAAAAACCGGGAGAAGATTATTGTATGGTATATACTACCAATTGTCGTTCCACTTTGGCTAGCAATGGGAGGTATGTATCTAAATGACACAGAGTCACTTAATTTTATGTTGATCACAGTAGGTACCTCCGTGCTTGTAAGCATTGGCATTCATTTCATGAACAGAAGATCTGCTAACAAAGTAGTTGCTCCTAAGTTGGAGAAAGTAAACAATCTTATCAAAAGTATGCAGGAGTAAATCACCTCCTGTGTACTAACAAAATAAAAATTTAATAAAATAACTCGTTGTGCTAATTAATTTCAAATCAGTGATTCAAAATAGCTGTGTCATTACCAGCGTAGCGTCGGGAATCTAAAAGAAACCCCTACGCTTCGCTTAGGGTGGCGGAAAAATAATTAGCACAACGGGTCAAAATAATATACAATTATGTCTAGAATAATAATACTAGCAATGCTATTGGTATGCACTTTTAGCAGCTATTCTCAACCTTCTCTTTCCAATGAACTTCGTGAAAATATTACATTAAGAGTTGAAAGTGGGCTTAACCCAGGAATGGTGATTGGTCTCATAAATGAAAAAGGAGTAGAGTATTTCTCCTTTGGTATAGCCTCCTCTATATCTCAGCTTCCTGTTGATGAAAATACTGTTTTCGAAATTGGATCTATTTCAAAAACATTCACGGGTGTTCTATTGGCAAACGAAGTAAAAAAAGGTACGATGAACTTGGATGATCCAATAGGTCTTTACCTACCGAAAGAAGTAAAGTCCCCTACCTTTGATGGAACGCCTATTCAATTGGCACACCTTTCCAATCATACCTCTGGCCTTCCTAGTTTACCTACCAATTTTGCTCCTACCAATCCAACAAATCCCTATGCAGACTATACGGTGGAGCAATTGTATGCATTCCTAGAGACGTACGAGTTGACACGAGAAGCCGGCTCTCAATATGAATACTCCAACTATGCGGCAGGGTTACTTGGACATCTACTAGCAAGCAAAAATAATATGACGTATGAAGAATTGATGAACAAGGTAATCGCAAAACCTCTTGGTTTAAAAAACACAGTGATTACGCTAAGTTCCAAGATGAAGGGAAGTATGGCAACTGGTCACAATATGGGCTTTGAAGTGAGTAACTGGGATTTACCTACGCTGGCTGGTGCTGGAGCCATCAAATCTACAGTAACTGACATGGTGAAATACGTGAACTATAACATGGGTTTAAAAAAGCACAAACTGTATGAGGCCATGCAATTATCTCATCAAAATTCAAGGCAAACAGATGATCTTCCTAGCGTGGGCTTGGGCTGGCATAGAACTGGTGCCAATGCAGATTTGATTTGGCACAATGGTGGTACGGGTGGCTTTCGATCATTTGTCGGATTTAGCGAAAGCGAAAAAAGAGGCGTGGTGATTCTTACCAATTCTAGTGAAAGTGTAGATGATCTAGGATTTAGAATATTGAATTCAGCTGCTCCTCTTAGAACTTTCAAACCATCTATCTCGACAGTTGTTCGATTAGCAATAGATCAAGATGGAGTAGAAACAGGGATTGCCTCTTACGGAAAGTATAAAGAGCAGCAATCTGACAAATATGAGTTTGGTGAAGCTGAATTGAACCGACTAGGGAATACTTATCAAGTAATAGGTGAAAATGAAAAAGCAATTGCTGTCTTGAAGCTAAACACTGAGGCTTTTCCCAATTCGTCTAGTACGTTCAGTAGTCTTGGTGAAGTCTACTATAAAGGAGAAAATAAAGAAGCCGCGATTGCCTACTTTAAGAAAGCCTTCGAACTAAGTCCTTCCAATAAGCATGCGGAAGTAAGGTTAAAAGAACTCGGCGTTGATACGGCTAATCTTAACGCAGAAGTTACCGTTTCGACAGAGGTGCTAGATACCTATGTAGGCAAATATGAGTTGGCTCCCGGCTTCTTAGTATCCATCACTAGAGAAGAGAATCAACTGAAAGCACAGGCAACTGGACAGCCGGTATTTCCTATTTATCCTAAATCAGAAAATGTATTTTTCTTTAAAGTGGTCGATGCTCAGCTTACCTTTAATACTACTGAGGAAGAAACGGTGAAAAGTGTAACCTTGCTACAAGGAGGTAGAGAGATAGAGGGAAAGAAATTATGAATCATTCTTGATTACTGAAGTAAAATGACCAGACAAGTTTTCTTATTTGTCGGGTCATTTTGATTTCCTTAAAAAACCAAATAATTGAAAAGATGACTTAATAGAGAGAATCATTTCAGAAAAACTACCTAGACTAATTGTAACCAAACCTCTATTTTAAAACATTAAAAATTTGCGTAACCAAATGATTACATTTATAATTGTAACCATTCGATTACATATTATATGAGAAGAGATGTTTTTCAGGCGATAGCAGACCCCATAAGGAGAGAGATTATTGAATTAGTTTCTAATGAGGCTCTGAGTGTCAACGAAGTGGCAGACAAATTCGATATCAGTAGGCCAGCCATTTCCAAGCATTTGAAAATACTGAGTGAATGCAGTCTCATTGAAATCAATCAAAAAGGGAGGGAACGTTTTTGTTATATACAACCTAAAAATCTACTTCCTGCCTATTTATGGATTGAGCAATATCAGAAACTATGGGAAGACAAAATCGACTCATTCGAAGAATACTTAATGGAATTAAAATCAAAAAAATAACGAAATGGATTTATCAAAACGAACAGTAACAATCAACAAGACCTTTAATGCACCAATAGAATTGGTTTGGGAAGCATGGACTCAAGCGGAGCACATTGCAAAATGGTGGAGTCCAAAAGGTATTGAAACCAAAGTTATTGAGCACGACTTTAGCATAGGTGGAAAATGGAAATACGCTATGCCTATGCCAGATGGAAAAGAGTTCATTGCCGAAGGTCAGTACACGGAAATAGAAGCACTTAAAAAAATAGTTTCTTTGGCCAATTTCAAGCCTATGACGGAAGGAGTGGAAATACAGTCACTTTTCGAAAAAGATGGAGACAAAACGCACTTTACTTTCAATGTAGTACACCCTACAGAAGAGTATAAAATACAACAAGAGAAAATGGGAATCCTAAACGGATGGGGTTCTGTTTTTGAAAGGCTAGATGCTCTGCTTAAAGAGTTAAGCTAATGCTTGATCATGATTGCGATTTGATCAATTTCAAATCGCTGTTAATTTTCTCACATCACCTCTCCCCCATCATCACCACTACCGGGTCCAAGTTTAATCACTTGATCAGCAGCGGCAATCAAAGTGCTATTGTGCTCAATGAACAATACGGTATCTCCATCATCTACCATCGATTGGAAGACGGTGATTAAATGTAAAATATCGAAATGATGAAGTCCTGTACTTGGCTCATCAAAAAGATACAGAGTAGATCCTTCTCTTTTTTGTAGAAGTGAAGTAGCTAGTTTTAATCGTTGTGCTTCTCCTCCAGATAACGTGTGACCTGACTGCCCTAAAAGCAAATAACCTACTCCTACTTCTTTGAGGATGGCTAGGCCATTTCCTATTGCTTTATCATCAAAGAAGCCCATCGCCTCCTCTATTGTCATACCCAGTACTTCACCAATAGAATGTCCTTTATAGTTACATGCAAGCACCTTTTCATTGTAGCGCATTCCATTACAGCTATCACACGTCAGCCATAGATCACTCATGAAATCCATGCTAGTTTTCAGCTGTCCATTTCCTGAACAAGTTGGGCACTTGCCATTTTTGCTCTGGTAAGAGAAATCTGCTTTCTTCAATCCTGCTTCTTTCGCATCATCCGTTTTTGAAAAGATTGTTTTTATCTGTTCCATCACTCCCGTATAAGTGGCAGGTGTACTCAAACGATTCTGATTGACCAGCTCTTGATCAATCAGTACTACTTCTTCAAATTGATCCAGTCCCGCTACTGAAGAACAATGGACAGGTCGGCTTTTCTGCCAAGAACTGTACAATACTTTTTTAATCAAACTAGATTTCCCACTACCTGAAATACCTGTCACCGCTATCAACTGCCCTGCATAAAAGTCAACATCAATGTGCTTGAGGTTATTAGCCGACGCTCCTTTTATGTTAAATATGTCAGCACTGGCTTGCCGTTTCATCACTGGTTCTATGTGCGACTCATTTAGCAGCTTGTAAGTCATCGAATGCTTTGCATTGTCAAGTGCAGTTATAGTTCCTTGGTAGATGACCTCACCTCCTAAACTGCCAGCACCTGGCCCCATTTCTATGATGTAATCTGAAGACTGGATAAACGCAGGATCATGTTCCACGACCACTACCGTATTTCCATTCGAAACAATTCGCTTCAACGTATTGGATAACACTTCTACTTGATGTGCATCCAAACCAATTGTCGGTTCATCCAGCACATAGGTCACCCCATATAAGTGTGCAGACAACTGCCCCGCCAATGTCACTCGCTGGCGTTCACCACCAGAAAGAGTTTGCACCGATCTATCCAAGTTGAGGTAACCCAATCCCAAATTGTGGAGCGTACTCAATCGTTCCTTTACTCCGGGCAATACCACCTTACTAATTGCTGAAATGGCCACATCTCCCATGCTTGTCGCTTCTCCCATCAGCTCTAAGCATGACGCAATAGTCAGCGATGATAACTCATGAATATTTTTTTCAAGAAATTGAGTTTGCATTAACTCTTGTTTCAATCGACTACCATTACAGATATCGCAAGTCACATCATGCAGCAGTTCTTCTAGTTGTTGAATGTTTTTATTGTGCAGTTTTCGTTGATACTCCTCGTCTATGTATTTGCAGAAACCCAACCATTTTGCGGACAAAGACTGTATTCCTGTTCGAGCTTTGGTGCTGTACTTCCACTCTACCTCCCATATTTTATCTCCTGTTCCATAGAGAATAATCCTTTGCACCTCCTCATCCAACTCATTCCAAGGAGCCTCAATATTCCAACCTTGTTGCTTAGCTACTTCTTTTAGCTTAGCAATGAATTGACCATTTACATCTGCATAATAAGCGACTGCCTTATTAGTAGATAGCGCACCGTTCACTATTGATTTATCTGGCGCAGTGATCAACTCTTCAGGATCACAAGTCAATCTTAAGCCTAATCCTTCACAAGATGGACAAGCTCCCAAATGATGATTGAAAGAAAAATGCTGTGCCGTATAGCGTTCTCCATTTTGCTGTGCAATTCTGGAATACAATAATCGAAATGCATCATATATCCCTGACAAAGTACCTACGGTAGATCGACGAGAAGCAACTCCACCTTTCCTGTTGATTCCAATAGCTGGACCCAGTCCAGAAAATGAAGAGATCTCTGCTTCGCTGTTTTGTTGTAAGAAACTTCGGTTGTAAGCCGAAAGTGACTCAGTAAATCGAGCGTTGGATTCTGCAAACAGTGTATCGTAAACCAGTGAAGATTTACCACTTCCTGAAAGTCCCGTCACTACCGTTAGCTTATTTTTCGGAATGCTCACATCTACATTCTTCAGTCCGTGTGTGGTGACTCCATTTAAACGGATCTCTTTGTTTTCAGTATATGAAATCTGATTGCCTTGTTGTTCGAAAGATTGTTCTTCCATCATTTCTGGACTTCCTTGATGCAAAATAGTGCCTCCTTCCTTCCCACTTTTAGGTCCCAGTTCAATATACCAATCACTCCTCTCAATAATGGCTTCATTTTGCTCTATGCAGACAATCGTGTTCCCTTTCTGTTTAATGCGATCAAACAGTTGAAGCAATGACCCAATATCGTCGTAATGCAAACCAATGCTTGGTTCAATGATCACATAGAGTGTATCTCCCGTATCCTTTTTTTGTAGCTGATTTGCGATCTTTATCCGTTGTGCTTCTCCACCAGAAAGTGTGGTAGACGATTGGCCTAGCTTCAAATATCCCAAGCCTATTTCTTGTAGCAGCTGCAATCCCCTTAGTACCTTTTTCTGATCCTGAAAAAAAGAGATAGCCTCATTAACAGACAATTTGTAGCAGTCTGCTATAGATAGTTCTTTGTATTTGATCTCAAGCGTCTCTTCGTTGAAGCGATCACCATTACATGTCCCACATACCAAATCCACATTACCCAAAAAGTGCATGCCGATCTGAATTTTTCCAGCACCTTGACAAGTTTCACACCTTCCACCTTTGTTGTTAAAAGAAAATCGTGACTTACTAAACTTCTTTTCTTTTGAGGCAGGTTGGCTAGCGTAGATATCACGGATATGATCAGACAAGCCTAAATATGTGGCTGGATTACTTCGAGGAGTTTTCCCTATGGGTGTATGATTGATAAAAATCAATTGCTTGATCGCTTCGATGTTTTCCAAACGAATCAGTTTAGCAGATTCGCTCACATCTTCCCCTAAGTAATTCTGAACTGCTTTAAATAGGGTGTCTTTGACCAAGCTAGACTTACCTACACCAGACCTTCCGCTAACCACATTGAGTTTACCTAATTGGAACTCCACATTGATGTGTTGCAAGTTTCTTTCATGACAACCGATCAATCGAATGGATTCACTTGCATCTTTTACTGATACCGATGACTTCTCAATTTTCTTATTAATCGCTCGAAAAGTGGGACTTATTGCTTGCAGTTCTTCCCTCTGAGAGAACTCTGAAAAGGATCCGTTAAAAATGAGTTCGCCTCCATCCACTCCTGCCGCTGGCCCCATCTCAATGATGTGATCCGCACTGGCTATAGTGTCTAAATCGTGTTCCACCACAATGACAGTATTCCCTTTATTCACCAATTCCCTCAAATGGTGAATCATTCGAGCATTCTCTTCTTTGTGCAGTCCGATGGACGGCTCATCAAAAACATAAAGCACATCACTCAATGGAACCAAAATTTGATTGGCTACTCTAATGCGTTGAATCTCACTCGATCGCAAAGATTTGGCAGGTCGATCAAGTGCTAAATGCCACAAACCCAAATCCTCCATCACACCGATCTGAGCTTGCATTTTATTTATGATTGCATCAGCGATCGCATTCCATGTATGGGATTGTATCCATGATGCTAGTTCATTCAACTCCATCGATGATACTTCTGCAATGGATTTACCATGCACCTGAACACTCAAAGCGTCAGCGTTCAATCGTGTTCCATTACACTGTTTACAAGTAATCGAGTGCACGTATTTGAGAATATTGGCATTTCTATCCCTTCTGAGAATATCGGACATGATAGGAACCATTCCTTTATAGTATCCCTCCTCTCGTGGCTTGGCTTTAATACCCGTCCACTTCAGTCGCGATTCTAGACTATGTTTTCCAAAAGGGACCTTAATTTTCTCACTCCCATACAAAACAATATAGCGTTGCTCTTCCGTCAATTCATTCCATGGAATATCCACATTAAAACCCTCCGCTTCACACACTTGATTGAGCACATCCATGGTCACTTGGGAGTACATGATGTATCCATTCGGTAATGTGGGAGCTAGTGCACCTTCTCGAATGGACTTCTCTGGAAAAACAATTAAACGATTCAAATCGATCTGTTCCTCCTTTCCTATTCCATTGCAATGCGTACACTTCCCTATTGCCGAGTTAAAAGAAAAAAGCGCTCGTGAAAGCTTGACCTCTTTGCCTGTTGTACCTGTTCGCGCGAACAGCAAACGCAATAAGTCATAGAGATCTGACATGGTACCTACAGTAGATCGGGCATGCATACCTGTGGTATGTTGTCCAATGGCAATAACAGGAGAAAGGCCTTCAATTTCATCAACATCTGGTCGACTCAACTTACCCATAAACTGTCTCGCAAAAGAGGGTAAGGTTTCAAAATACCTGCGCTGACCTTCCTTGGCTAGGATATCAAATACTAAACTCGACTTTCCAGACCCAGATATCCCAGTCACTACAATAAACTTGTTGTGCGGAATACGTAAAGAAATATTTTTGAGGTTATTGGCTCTAGCTCCTTGAATGACTATTTCAGGCTCTGAAGGTGACGTCATTTGGTGAAATTAATGAAATATGGTTAACCCAAGAATTCTCTATTTTCTAAAAACTTCATGATCATTAAAACCTCCAAGAATTGGTTAATTATACTTATCAATTCATTTCTGCTACCACCTGGGATCTAGTGACATTATAAGTAATGAAGGCATTGAAATTAATTCCATCTTTTTTTCCGTCAAACCTGTCTAGTGATTCTCGAAAGAGTTTATTAGCTTTATTCGAATCACCCAAAGACTTATTGGTCAACGCTAGATAGTAATAAGTGCCAGCATACCGATCGTTCATTTCTATCTGCTTTTCTAAAGCTTTTTTCGCCTCTTCAAATTGGTTGTTTGAATAGAGTAATATTCCTAAAACATGGTAGTCATAAGCACCAACGAAATAGTTCATGGAGTCAAAATTGTCAATACCAAAACTCACTAGATCAATCGCTTTTGCGAGCTCTCCAACTTGAGCATAGGACAATGCCAGAAGCATCCTCATCTCAAAGTCACCACCGGGAGTAGGCATAATAGAAACATTTAGCTCATTATAAAATCGTTCTAAATCAGAAATACAAGCTTCGAAACTGTGATTAAGAAAGTACCAATAAGCCCTGTAAGTAAGGTATTTCTCAGGATCTAACTCTATGGCTTTATTAATCAATTTTGTACCCTCAATAAGTTTTCCTCTTTTAAAAAATGGTACTGATTTTTCATAATAGGCATAAGCGTAATTTGGCCCAACCTTGATGGCACTATCAAACAAAATTTGAGACATGGCGCCTCCCTGAGGATATTCTATTGATTGATAACTCAGTTCACACGCCAATCTCTCGCCGCTATTTTCTGGATAAATCAAACAGTTTCCTTGTCCAGCGACTTTAGTAATCACAGATACGGCTAGAAATGAAACCAAAAAAAATCTATTGAAGTACATTCTCAATCCTCCCTTCTTTTATCTTAAAATTTAAATATTTAGCGTGATCTAATACTTCGTGCTTAGGAGAGGAATAAGTCCACTCATCTAATCCTCTTGTAATTTGTAAAAGATGATTTTCTAATTCTTTTGGGCAATCCTTTTCAACAAAATAGTAATCCATTGACTCAGCTCTGAATCGATCACTCTCCAATTCACAATTGACGATAAATCGAATAGTAATAAAACCATTAAACGATTGAAAGGAAGGCTCAAATACAAAGCTCTGTTTGATTGCATTCTCGACAGATCCATTTCCACCTAAGTAAATCAATCCTCTACGGCTTGTAGATATATTAGTGGAATCACAAATTTTAAAGTTGGGATTATCCAAATCTGGATTGAATAATATATCTCCAATATCATGGCTGTATTTATCAGCAGGTTTCTTGTGAGTTTCCTTGGAAGAGCAACCTAACATTAAGAAAGAGAGAGTCATGAACAAAATTTCTAAACGCATTTTCAAAAACTTATTAATTCCCTCAAGAATAAAGAGGTATTACAGCATGCAGTCTATGAGAAGGTTTGTTTAACAAATGATTAACAGTTTGGGAGCTGCCATCAAAAATTTGAACTGTACGAAATTTCAGAATAGCACTCTTGCTATTTCTTTTCGGACTTAATAGCTTCTAGCAATGAAGCGTGATTGATGGGCTTTGAAAAATACTTATCGAATCCTTCTTCTAAGAAACGTTCTCTATCACCGGGAAGTGAGTAGCACGTCACTGCATACATAGGAGTATTCTTAAATTCATCTTTGTTTTTCAAGACTTGCATCACTTCTGAGCCATCCATCTGACCATGACCTAGATTGATATCCATTAGTATAAGATCAAAAGTATCCGCTGATGTCAATTCTAGTGCTCGATCTGCATCTTCTGCTACGATATGCTCATACTCGAAATCAAGATCCTTAAGCATATGATCCATCAATTTCGCATTGATTTCATTGTCCTCGACCGTTAATATCTTCATGCTATCAGCTATTCTCCTTTCTTAATTCAAGTCTTACTTGCAGCAGGTATTTTTATCACAAATTCCGTCCCTTTGTCTAAAGTACTATCTACATATATCATTCCGCCCATTAACTGAATGAATTTTTTAGAAATAGAAAGTCCAATGCCAGTTCCTTGATACTTATAATTAAGTCCTTCATTCCCCTTCTCAAAGTCTTCAAATATTCGTTCGAAACTCTCCTTAGGAATACCTACTCCAGTATCAGTCACTTTAATTTCTGCATACTCTTGTTCATCCAGTTCGCAACTTATCTTAACCCCTCCTTTATTGGTAAACTTCAGTGCATTGTTAACTATCGCACTCAAAGCTGATATCATCATCTCTTTGTCCACCATTGCATACGGATCCAACTCGCACTTTACCACCTCGAATGTTAATTTTCTTAGATTGGCTTGATGATGATACATTTCGTAACAGATTTGCATCATTTCATTAATGCTCAGTGAAACCAGATTCATATTGTCTCTCATCGAATCAATATCACTCAATGCCACCATATCAGTCAAGGTTTTCATTAACCTCATACTGCTATCCCGCTGTATATCCAACAATTCATTTCCTTCCTCATCAAGACCTAGATGGGCCAATAACTCTGTAGCCCCCATGATACCATTCAGTGGCGTCCTGATCTCATGACTCAAGTTGGAAAGAATACCCGACTTGAGTCTATTCAATGATTGAGCATGATTACTTGCTTCTTTTATAGAGAATTCTGCCCTTTTTCTCTCTGTAATGTCCATCCCATTAGTCAAGACATAGGCAATCTCATTATCCTCATTCTTGATAGGTCTATACATGATATCCAGCCACTGCATAGCTCCTTCTAGAAGAGGTCTCTCCACTTCTTTTCTGACTGTCTGTCCTCTCAGTGCCTTGTCAAATTCGATTTGAAAAGAGTTTTTAAAGATATCTGGCATTACGTCTTTATATTTCACCTGTTCTGAAACAGGATCTACATTGTACTCTCTTACCATTACCATCAGCGATCGCTTATCAGCCAAAATCACATTACCTTCAAGATCAAGAAGAATGCTGTAAATAAATCCATTGTCGACCATAGCCTCAAGACTATTCAACATACGTTTTCTTTCGCGCTGTGCCTTCACTTTTTTGTCAACGTTCACCAAGTTACCTACCATACGAACGGCTACTCCGTTTTCATTCTTTTTTCTCCAGCCAAAAACTTCATAGAATTTATACTTTCCATCTTTGTGTCGAATCCTAAACTGATTAAAAAAGTGATTCCCCTCCTTTTCCAATCCATCAAAAAAGTCTTCTGTAGCACTTGATCTATCATCAGGATGGATCATCTCAGCAAACTCTTTATTTGTCAACGACTCTGTCTCTTTAGATAAACCCAACATCTCCTGAAATGAATAGCTGAGAAGAACCTTACCTTCTACCAAATCATAATCAAACAAACCTGACCTAATTCCTTTCAACGCCATTGATTGAGTCTCTGATAAAAACTCAAGTCTTTCCACATTAGTTTTCAAACGTGATTGATCAGCGGTCACTCCATAAATGAAAATGATTTGCCCATCATGTATTGTTGGCTTGGCTTGCGTTCTGATCCACTTTTTCTCTCCTGTAGCGGTAACGATTTCTCCTGAAAAGTCATACTCTTCAAAATCTTTATACAGTTTTTCAACGCACTCATTTATGGCATCTCTATCATTCATCGAGTAGAACCCTAGTGCTTTGTCTGCATTCATTGGTTCCCCTACTGGCAAATCATGTATATGGTAAACTTCATCAGACCAAAACGTTTCGTCTCTTATAGGGTCATGATACCACGCTCCTATTTTGGCCAGTTTCGACATCTCCTGTAGTGAACGATGTTCTTTATGATGATCAGTAATATCGAACCCTACTAAATATACTTCATCATTTTTGAAGTTGAAATCAATTTGAAATGAAAATGAATGGAGACTTTCATCTATAAAGCGAAGGACTATATGACAAGCAGAACCATTTTCTTGTGATGAAGCAAGCGCTTTGTCAAATTTTACTTTATCGTTCGTATGTATGAAATCAGAGAGCGAATTCCCTATAAAATCCTTATTATTGAATTTCAATTTTTCACTCCACTTATCATTTAGTTTTATTGTTTTTCCATCTCTATCAAGAATGGCCATGAACACTTCTGTGCCCTTGGAAAAAATTTCTAATTCTGATAAGCTAAATTCCATATGAAATATTGAGGTACTATAAAACTAATCCATTTTAGTCCAAAGTCATTGCAAGAAAATAGTTTGTTAGTAATAATATTTACTTCTCCACTTTCCCTTTTAGTGTCACTATTTGTGTTGGAGAAACTGGATCATTTGAAAAGAGGGTTACTATTTTATATTGATTCCCTCTTAGCTCGGACGTATCTATTGTCAACTTTAAAGTTTGAGATTTTCCTTTTTTCAAATTCTGCGATTTCAAATCATATGTAATACAACCACAGTTTGCCTTGATGGCTCTAAAATTAAGTTTAGACTTTCCTGTATTTTCTAATGTCACATCTATTTTTACAAATTCTCCTCTCTTTACCTTTCCAAAGTCAATTGATCTATCTGTCAAATTAAGTTTTGGAGCTTTGTCTAATTCTTCCGCTGTTGCTATGGGGAAATATTCTTCAATAGTGCCCATTATAGACATTTCAGCTTCCTCATTCGTTCCAATCGAGATAGCGTCACTCACATATCCAAAATCATTTTTGGCAATTGGGTCATATACCACACTTAGTTTTCCTACTTCTTTTGGATTTAAAAAGGATTGAACTAAGGAAACTGTAATGTGCTCAGGCACATTCATATCTTCTGCATTAAATTTCACTACACTATCAGAGGCATTATAGATATCAAATAACTTTTCTACAGGCTCTTTTGTTGTTATTTTCCCGAAATTCAGCGCTCGGTATTTTACTCTTAAATCTCCTAAAACAACAGGGTATTCCTCTTCGGGAGTCTTTACTTTAGGCTTAACAAATCCATTAATGTAAAGCGTTTTATTGGCAGAAGCATCTGTAGATGTAATTCTTAATGATTTAGTGAATTTCCCGGGTCTATTCCTCGGATTGTATTTGGCTTTCACAAAGCCTGAATCCCCTGGCATTACTTCTTCCTTAGTCCAACCGGGAGTAGTGCACCCACAAGAGGCCTTTACACGTGTGATTTGAATTGGTCCATCTCCATTATTTACAAAGTAGAATGTATGTTCAGCTGGACCATTTTCCTCCTCTAACTCTCCAAAATTATGAGTGAGATTATCGAATGAAAGTTTCTCTTGAGAAAAACCTAGAGAAAATAAAAAAACAAAGAGAATAGAAAAAGACACTTTCATATAGCTATTTATTAATGACTTGATAAGTAAAATACAAAGATTCAAATTATTTAGGTTTGCAGAAAAATTTAAAAATGGCGAGAATTCTCACTGGTATTCAAAGTTCCGGCAAACCACATTTAGGCAATTTACTAGGGGCAATAATGCCTGCCATCGAATTGTCCAAAAAAAGTGAAAATGAATCGTTTTTTTTTATCGCTGACTTACACTCTCTCACTACCATTAAAGACGGAGCACAGCGTATTGAAAATACTAACGCCGTAGCAGCTGCATGGTTGGCTTGTGGATTTGATACTTCCAAAAATGTATTCTATCGTCAGTCCAGAGTGCCAGCAGCATGTGAGCTAACCTGGTATCTAAGTTGCTTTACTCCTTTTCCTATGCTTTCCAATGCGCATTCGTTTAAGGATAAATCAGATAGACTCTCCGATGTAAATGCAGGCCTTTTTACTTACCCCGTGTTAATGGCATCAGACATACTATTATATGATGCCAACTTTGTTCCCGTTGGGAAGGATCAAAAACAGCACTTAGAAATGACGAGAGACATGGCTACCTCTTTCAACCACAAATTTGGTGAGACATTCGTTATTCCTGAGTCCATCATTGATGACAAAGTCATGACTATTCCAGGAACTGATGGTCAGAAAATGAGCAAAAGCTACGGTAACATTATTGATGTATTTCTTCCTGAAAAAAAATTAAGAAAGAACGTCATGCAAATAGTGACTGACAGTACTCCAATGGAAGAACCTAAAAATCCAGATACCTGCCATGTATTTGCACTCTTCCAACTTCTAGGAACCGATTTGCAAGTATCCGAGATGAGAAAAAATTATGAAGGTGGTAATTATGGTTACGGCCATGCAAAGCAAGCTTTGTTTGAATTGATCCTTGAGTCATTTAAAGAACAGAGAGAGCGCTATGATTACTTCATGAACAACTTGGATGAGTTAGAGCAAGAATTACAAAAGGGTGAAAAGAAAGCATCAGAAGTCGCCGAAAAAACATTACTAAGAGTAAAAGAGAAATTAGGCTTTGCCTGAAACAAAATAGATATGATCTCAAAACAGAAAGCGGAGAATTGGCTAAATGCCAAAAATATTGATACTGATTCAAAACAAGAAATAGCGAAACTCTTAGAAGGAGAAGATTTACCACTTGATGAAGCATTTTTAAACGACTTAGAGTTTGGAACAGGTGGTTTGCGAGGCATCATGGGAATTGGTACTAGTAGAATCAATAAGTATACCATAGGCATGGCTACTCAAGGATTTGCCAACTATCTAAAGAAAGAAATTCAAGGGGATATCAAAGTTGCTATTGCTCACGATAGTAGAAACAATAGCCGATTTTTCGCTGAGACCACTGCCAATGTTTTCTCCGCTAATGGAATTGAAGTATTCTTATTTGAGGATTTACGCCCTACACCTCAGTTGTCTTTTGCTATTAGACAATTAGGTTGTCAAGGTGGTGTTGTTTTGACGGCATCTCACAATCCAAAGGAGTATAATGGTTATAAGGCATATTGGTCAGATGGAGCTCAAATACTGTCCCCGCATGATGTTAATATCATTCAAGAGGTTTCCAGCATATCCAGTATTGATAAAATAAAGTTTGAAGCCAATCCCAAACTAATTCATTCTCTAGGAGAAGAAATGGATGTTAAATACATATCCATGATCAAAGACTTATGCCTTTCTCCTGATGCCATTAAAAATCAGAAAGATCTGAAAATTGTCTTTTCATCGATTCATGGGACTGGAATCACTCTGATCCCAAGAACCCTCAAGGAAATTGGATTTGAAAACGTAAACGTTGTTGCCTCACAGGCTGAACCTAATGGAGACTTCCCAACTGTCGTTTATCCAAATCCAGAAGAAGCAGAGGCCATGTCACATGCTATGCAAGAAGCTTCCAAATTAGATGCAGATTTAGTCATGGCAACAGATCCTGATGCCGATAGAGTTGGAATAGCAGTAAAGAACACCAAAGGAGAATTTCAACTATTGAATGGAAATCAAACAGGTGCTCTTATTGTGTATTATCTCCTTTCTAAGCACAAAGAAAAAGGTTTTGATGGGAATGAGTATATCGGTAAAACTATCGTAACAACAGAACTCATTAGAGAAATTTCGAAAGGCTTTAATATACCTTGCTATGATACCCTAACAGGTTTCAAATACATTGCTGGTTTGATAGCCAAACTAGAGGGGAAAGAAAAATTCATCGGAGGTGGAGAAGAAAGCTACGGATATATGATTGGAGAGGAGGTAAGAGACAAGGATGCGGTATCAAGTGCTGTTATCATCTCTGAAATGACCGCATGGGCAAAAGATCAAGGGAAGTCACTATTTGAATTACTAATTGAGGTCAATCAAAAGTTTGGTTTATACCAAGAATCTCTCAAATCCATTACAAAAAAAGGGCTGCAAGGAGCTTCTGAGATCAAAGAAATGATGGAAGGGTTTAGAAACTCACCACCAAAAACATTAGCAGACTCTCAAGTGACGTCTGTGATTGATTATCTAGAAGGAAAAGAAAAATTCAGTAATGGGAAAGTGGAAGAAATTAATCTCCCTGAATCGAATGTATTGCAGTATAACACAGCTGATGGGACAAAGGTGAGTATAAGACCTTCAGGTACAGAACCAAAGATTAAATTTTACTTTTCAGTGAAAGGAAGTCTTGAATCAAATGAATATTTCAATGAAATTTCCCGTCTAGAAAATAAAACCCATAAGTTG
Source organism: Ekhidna sp. (assembly GCA_045106975.1). GTDB lineage: Bacteria > Bacteroidota > Bacteroidia > Cytophagales > Cyclobacteriaceae > Ekhidna. The sequence goes on from JBGCFL010000132.1 coordinate 16,968, forward strand.
CTGAACGACTTGAATTTATGATCATTGTAGAAATTATTGGATTAAATTTATCAAAAGTGTTAATTTGCCAACGCTTTGAAAGTTTTTTTCAATAATTTTAACACTTTCATAAAAGTTATCACCTGATCTAACCAATACCGATTTGAGCGTTGCTTTAAATTTTATCCTCGTAATTGTAGGTTTTGTTCTCTTAATAAAGGGAGCTGACTACTTAGTTAATGGTGCGTCATCCCTAGCTAAAAGGTTCAATGTTTCTGATATTGCTATAGGCCTTACTGTAGTCGCCATGGGAACCTCAGCTCCAGAACTAGTTGTAAATATTATTTCAGGTGGAGTTCAAGACGGTGGTAGTGGAGCCAATGAAGTTGTTTTTGGAAATATCATAGGGTCAAACATTTTCAACATATTTCTAATTCTTGGTATTGCCAGCGTAATATATCCTCTTACTGTAGAAAGAAATGCACTTTGGAAAGAAGTACCATATTCTCTTTTAGCAACATTCATCTTTTTTATTCTTGTAAATGACGCACTGTTCTTTGGAGCGGATGAAAGTGGTCTAAGTGCTACTGACGGGATAATTTTATTAGTAATGTTCGTTCTCTTCTTGATTTACATTTTCATGAATTTGAAAAGAAATCCAGAAGCAGAGGTTGAAGACATAGAAATACATGGTAGTCTTAAAACGACAATTATGCTTGTTCTAGGTGTAGTTGGTCTTGTTTTTGGAGGTCAATTGATAGTTGATAATGCTATTACCATAGCGAAAGTCTACGGTGTAAGTGATAAATTGATTGGACTAACCATCATAGCAGCTGGTACATCTTTACCTGAATTAGCAACATCGGCAGTTGCTGCATTCCATAAAAAATCTGATTTAGCTGTCGGAAACATTGTTGGATCCAATATTTTCAATCTTCTCTTAGTGCTAGGAACTACTTCGGTCATTCACGCACCCTTGATGTTCAACCCAGCACTTAATACAGATTTATATTTCATCATGTTTGGTACATTGATGTTGTTCGTATTCATGTTTACAATGGGTAAATACAAACTAGATAGAGCTGAAGGAATCATTTACATACTTTGCTTCCTAGCATACTCGTATTACCTATTCGTAAGAGAAAATATCTTACCAGGCTTCTTCTAATAAAAAATTCCATGCTTCCTAAAATTAATCCCACGACTACTCAGTCTTGGAAAAGGCTTGTTGATCTAGCTAAGAAAAACAATGGAGAAATACGTCATCTTTTTCTTGATGAAGATCGAATAGACAAGTTCAGTCACAAGTCTGGAGACTTTCTTTTTGATTTTTCGAAAAACAATATCTCCGAAGAAGAACTAAGCAATCTTATAGCCTTAGCAAAAGAGTGCGAAATGAGCGAAGCAATTTCAGCTCAATTTAATGGAGAGAACATAAATGAAACGGAGGACAGAGCCGTCCTTCATTCACAACTTAGAAATCCTGACCATGGAACTGATAAAGGAAAGCTAGTTGGTGTAGAATTAGAAAAGATTAAAAAATTCTCAAATTCTATCACATCAGGAAGTTGGAAAGGTTACACTGGAAAGGCCATTACCAATATTGTAAACATAGGTATCGGCGGATCCGATTTAGGACCAAAGATGGTGACCTATTCTTTGAGACCATATTGGAAAGGAATTACACCTCATTTCATATCTAATGTAGATGCAGCCCAGCTGGTAGAAGAACTAGAGTCATTAAATCCTGAGACAACTCTTTTCATCATCGCTTCTAAAACATTTACTACCCAAGAGACAATGACTAATGCAGAAACTGCAAAAGGGTGGTTTCTTAAAAATGGAGGAAATGGGTTAGATATAAGCAAGCATTTTGTAGCTGTGAGCACTAACGAAGAAGCTGTACAAAATTTTGGCATTTCACCAGAGAACATATTTGTCTTTTGGGACTGGGTAGGCGGCAGATACTCTCTTTGGTCTGCTATTGGTTTAGTCATCGCTTGTACAACAGGTTACGATAACTTCAAATCATTATTAGATGGAGCCCATGAAATGGACACTCATTTTCAAGAAAGTGATTTAGAAAAAAACCTTCCAATGCTCTCTGCTTTAATCGGGATTTGGTACAACAACTTTCTTCACTGTGACACACTCGCTATTCTTCCATATGATCATAGGTTAAGATTTCTCCCTTCTTACCTCCAGCAAGCGGATATGGAAAGTAATGGGAAAACTGTAGATCGGTCTGGCAATAAAATTGAATACGAGACAGGCCCTGTAATATGGGGAGAGCCAGGGACTAATGGTCAACATGCTTTCTATCAGCTTATTCATCAAGGGTCAAAGATTATTCCTTGTGAATTCATTGCCTTCACAAAAGCAGCTCACAATCATTCCGATCATCACGACAAGCTTCTTGCAAATTTCTTCGCTCAGTCCGAGGCTTTATTGAATGGTAAATCAGAAAAGCAATTAAAAGAAGAGGGTGTCGATGAAAGACTGATTCCTTTCAAAATATTTGAAGGAAACAGACCTTCGACCTCTATTCTGATTAAAGAATTAACTCCGTTCAATTTAGGAAAACTCATTGCTTTTTATGAGCATAGAATCTTTGCTCAAGGAATCATTTGGAATGTATTCAGCTTTGATCAGTGGGGTGTAGAACTTGGAAAGCAACTGGCTAAACCAATTCTCAAAGAAATAAAAGAAGGTAAAATAGATCAAATTCACGATCAATCAACCGTGGAATTGCTGAATCATTTTATTCAAAATCGTAAATGATTAGCAATAATTCCTGTAGCTACCCCAACGTTCAATGATTCTGCCTCCCCTACCTTAGGGATTGAAATATAGTCTGTTACGTATTTTTTAGAATCACTACTTATTCCATTTGACTCACTACCCATTAAGATGACAGATGGATTAGCTATTGATGTCTGGTGAATGCTTTTTCCGTTCATATCAGCTGCATACACTGGCCTACTTACACCGGCCAAGTACTGACCTATATCTACATATTCCACATTAATCCTTGTAAACGATCCCATAGTGCTAGCTATTACCTTAGGATGATAGAACTCCGCACAATCGTTAGAGCAAATTAACTTGTCATATCCAAACCAATCTAGCGTTCTTATAATGGTTCCCAAATTTCCTGGATCCCCTACTCCATCCAATACGAACTGAGCAGAATTATCTGGTCTTACTACCGCTTTCTTGAATTGTACAACTGCTAAAGAGGTAGTGTTTGTTTTAAAGGTGCTCAACTGCTCTAGTAAATCTACTTTCACAATTTCCCTTCTGATAGCATCATTAATAGTATTGGACTGAAAAAAAGCTTCGGTTCCGATCAAAAGATCAACTTTAAAGTCTGAATTCAATAATTCTAGCACATTTTTTGAACCTTCAACTAGAAAGCACTCCTCACGAGTTCTGTACTTCTTAACTTTGAGGGACTTTATAAATTTTTGTTCGTTTTTTGAAACCATCTGACTTGAGGAAATATTTAAATTTTGGTCAAATATCAGTATTTGCAGGGATATTTCTATCCTCTTGCTTAGGCTCAAAATTCCTTGATAAAAACGAAAAGCTTTTGGTAAGTCAAAAAGTTCATGGCTTATCTAGTAATTTGGAAGATGAAGCAGTATTGCTCTATCAACAAACTAAAAACTCGCGCCTTTTTGGACTTCTTCCATTCTCACATCTATCATACGTCTATCAGCGAGGTGAAAATGGTTTTCTATTCATACCTGGATACGATAAAGAAAAAGCAATTGCAAAACGTGACTCTCTCATTCAAAAGTTTGACAGGAAAATAAAAAAGGCTAATAATACTAAAAGAAAGCAGAAATTAAGAGAAAAGAAAGTTCGGAAAGTTGATAGAAAAAGAAAAAAAGTAAGACAGGGGAATCAACTCATGAGATGGGGCGAAGAACCTGCCGTTTACAATCATATTGAAACAGAAATCACCTCGCAGAGTATCCGTCAGCTTCTAAACGCTGAAGGATATTTCACAGCAAAAGTTGAAATTGACACTTCGAAATACGATAGTCTGAGTAGCTTCAAAAAGAATGGTCGTAAGTTTAGGAATGGATTTGGTAGCATCCTGGGTGATGGCAAAAAGTTTGTAGATGTGAATTACTATGCAGAAAAAGGTCCAAGGTTTTACATTGACTCTATTCAATATGTCATTGAAGATACAGCCCTCCAAACACTGATTTATGAAAAAATAGAAGAATCTCCTTTAAAGAAATCATTCTACAAACAAGAGAAACTAAAAGAAGAGCGAAATTTCATTTATGATATTGCATTAAATAATGGTTATTTCGACTTCTCTAAGCAATTCATTTTATTTCAGCTTGATACAATTCAACTAGGAAGAGACACTTTAATCATCAATACGCTTGTAAAGAATCCTCCAAACAAGGATAGGCATAAGGTTTCAAAATTGGACTCTGTAATAATCTATTCCAATGCAGACAATAGACAAGCCGATAGAATTAGTGAGAAATATAAAGACATCAACTTTATGTTTGGGAAAGACAAATATTCTAAAAAAATACTGGAATGGAGAATTCCTCTAAAAAAAGGAGATAAGTACAGCCGTGACCTAACTATTGAAACTCAACGACAATTATCTTACTTAGATAATTTCAAATTCGTCAACATCAATTACGATACCACTGGTGGTCAATTCATTGCCAATATATTTACCTCACCAATCGAAAAGTTTTCAACATCAAGTGAGTTTGGACTTAGCGCATCTCAAGGATCTAGTGCCGAAGCGGATCAGGGTACACCAGGCCCATTCTTCAACATTAATCTGAAAAATAGAAATACATTTAGAGCTTTAGAAATCATCAATATTAATGCATTTGCCCGACTTAGAGACATTGGTAGTGCTGGCGAGAATCAATCAGACGCCCGATATTCAAGTATCAACTATGGAGGTGAATTATCCATTGATTTTCCTCAATTTCTATTCCCCCTAAAATCTTCTTATAAGAAGAAAATAGGCAGCTTCAATCCCAGAACTCGATTATCCATTGGCCCTGAGTATGAGAATAGAGATGGTGAATATATCCGTACGGAGGTAAGTACAGCTTTTTCCTATGCATGGCGTGTAAAAGACAAAACGAGTTACACACTTACTCCAGTCAGGTTGAGTTTGATTAACTCAGAAAACACAGAAAGCTTTGAGGAATTTCTTGAAGAAACTAGAGAAGGTGGCAATTCATATGCTAACTCTTTTCTACCTGCATTCGTAAATTCAACATCGTTCCAGTTCAATAAAACTATAGGCAGCTATAACGTAGGACAAGAAGGTGGTTTTATACAGTTTTCAACAGAATTTGGAGGTCATTTAAATGGTGTTTTTAGACCTACTCTTGGAGAGGGGTTAGAATATTACAAATTTCTTAGAGGCAATATTGACTTAAGAAAAATTAACCGACTAACAAGGAAATTAAATCTAGCCTATAGGTTAAACATTGGAATAGCTAATACATTTGGCTCCAATAATACTCTTCCATATGACAGATATTTTTTCGGAGGAGGTAGCAGCAGTGTTCGAGGATGGAAGCCTAGAAGACTTGGGCCAGGAGCATTTAGTGGCGACAGTATAGTCGCTAGGGGAGACTACAGGATAATCGATTATGATAGGGAACAACCTGGAGAAATTCTAATTGAAACAAGTGTTGAGTTGAGAAGAGATTTGTTTGGCTTTATCGATGGAGCAGTTTTTATCGACGCTGGTAATATATGGCTATTAAAAGGGACATTAAAAGTCGATGAAGATGGAGATGACGGACAGTTTCGAGCCAAGGACTTCATAAAAGAAATGGCAGTAGCAGCCGGTGTGGGTCTCCGGTTTGACTTGTCCTTTCTTGTTTTTAGGTTAGATCTTGGATTAAAGATGTTCGATCCTGCACAAAAATCAGGTCAACGATTCGTCGGAGATAGAACCTTTACTAATTTCGGACAAAATTCAGAAATCAATATTGGTATAGGATATCCTTTCTAAATGCAAAAGCCTAATAAAGAACAAATAACAGACTGGTTTAAACAGCTTCAAGATAGCATTTGCCAGTCTCTTGAAAGCCTTGATGGTAATTCCCATTTTGTAGAAGATTTATGGGATCGCCATGAAGGCGGTGGCGGAAGATCAAGGGCTATCAAAAATGGAGATTTGATTGAGAAAGGAGGAGTTAATTTTTCTGCTGTTTCTGGCGATACTCCAACCAAAATTTTGGAGGCGCTTAAACTACCCCAATCACAGTTCTTTGCTACTGGCGTATCTATTGTACTACACCCACAAAATCCGTGGGTTCCTATCATTCATATGAATATCCGCTACTTTGAAATGAGCAATGGTATTCATTGGTTTGGTGGAGGTATAGATCTTACTCCACACACTATCATTGAAAGTAAAGCCAAAGACTTTCATCATACTTTAATGAATGCCTGCGATAAGCACTCACAGGAGTATTATACGAAATTTAAAAAATGGGCTGACGACTATTTCTTTGTTCCACATAGAAATGAAACAAGAGGAATTGGTGGTATTTTCTTTGACAGACTTGATGAAACCGACGAGTTTACTAAAAACGATAGATGGAACTTTGTCAAAGAAATTGGTGAAACATTTATTCCTATATATACTCAAGCTGTTAACGGGCTTAGAAATAAGGAGTGGTCTAATGAAGACAAAGAATGGCAAAAAATAAGGAGGGGTAGATATGTAGAGTTCAACCTAGTTCATGATAAAGGGACGAAGTTTGGGTTAGACACTAATGGCCGAACGGAATCTATTTTAATGAGTCTTCCTCCGGATGTTAGCTGGGAGTATCAACATAGTCCAGAGAAAGAGAATCAAAAAAAGACAATTGAGTTATTAAAAAAAGGCATTGACTGGGTCAATGCCTAATGCTTTAGTAAAGTACTTTTCAAGAGATTAAGAATTCAATAAATTGAATTTATCCATCAATGCTTCTTTATATGATGCTCCAATAGAAAATGCCTTCTCTCCAATTACTACTTGAAGATCTTCTATTCTATGAATTTTATTTCTATTGATGATATAACTTCTATGTACTCTGCTAAACATACTTTCAGGTAGTTTCTTCTCTATCCCTTTCATGGTATGATGTACAATATGCTTTTTACCAGTAGACACGTTAAAAATCACATAGTCAGCTAGCGCTTCTACGAACAGAATATCGTCATAATTGAGCCTAAAAAGTTTTCCATCACTTTTGACATAAATATGATCTTCCTTCTCAGCAATTAATTGATCTTTCTCAAGATTATCTTTTACCTTATTGGCTGCCTGCAAGAAACGCTCGTATTCTACTGGCTTCACCAAATAATCAGCAACAGCTCCATCAAAAGCCTCTATTGCATAATCCTTTTTTGAGGTGACCAAAATGATATTGTATGCATTCTGAAGCTTATCCACGAGCTCTAACCCTGTCATCTCAGGCATTTCAATATCTAAGAAAACTACATCTACATCATTGGCACTTTCACCTAACAATATATCTGAAGCCCCTTTGGTATTATCCAAATCGTGAGTGAGGGTAAGGAAATCAGTCTTATCTATAAATTTCTTAATAACGAGGCGAGACATTTCGTCATCGTCCACTACCATGCAATTGAGTGCCATTAGCTTTTGTTTAAGATTTGATGAATGTATTTACCGATAATATCAAATTCTATATTTACGTTACTACCGATTGCAAGCTGATTGAAATTGGTATGTTCAAATGTATAGGGAATTATTGCCACAGAAAAGTTATTCTCATTCACATTGTAGCATGTCAGGCTTGTTCCATTAATACAGATACTTCCCTTTTCGACAATTAATCCCTCTCCTTTAATCTCAAATGTAAAAATCCAACTTCCATTTTCATCTTCAATAGAAATAACATCCGCAATAGTATCTACATGACCTTGTACAATATGGCCATCAAAACGACCATCTGCTTTCATACATCTTTCTAAATTCACATTACTACCTACTGACAAATCTCCAAGATTGGATTTATCGAGCGTCTCCTTAATAGCCGTGACCCAATGTCCTTCTTCCCCTATTTCTGTTACGGTAAGACAAACTCCATTATGCGATACACTTTGATCTATTTTTAGTTCTGAAGAAATGGAAGAGTTTATTAGAAAGTCCATATTGGACTCATTCGATTTTATTTTGACTACTTTCCCTACTGTTTCGATTATTCCTGTAAACACCTGTTTAATTTTAAGGACAAAATAAAGGAATTGAAAGATACCTACAAGCATAAAGGACTCAGGAAACAGCTCGTCAAAGAAATAATTGCTAAAGGCATAAAAAATGATGCTGTCTTATCTGCTATTGGTAGGATTCCAAGACACTACTTTTTTGACAATATCTTTGAAATGCATGCATATGAAGATAAAGCTTTCCCAATAGCCTCTGGACAAACTATAAGTCAACCATATACGGTAGCTTTTCAATCCGAATTACTTCAAATAGTACCTGGTGCAAAGATCCTAGAAATAGGAACAGGATCTGGGTATCAAGCCAGTGTATTAGTTGAATTAGGAGCTGATGTTTATACGATTGAATATCAAAAACCACTCTATCAAAAAGCAATTCGATTCTTGCCCTCCATAGGGTACCAACCACATATGTATCATGGTGATGGTTCTAAAGGAATGCCTCGTTTCGCTCCATATGATGGCATCATTGTGACTGCAGGTGCTCCTACCATACCAAATGATCTTCTACAACAATTAAAGATTGGTGGCAGGCTTGTTATTCCTGTTGGAGATAATGATAAACAAGCGATGATTTTGATTGAGAAAGTAGGTGAAAACAAAATCAAGAAGAAAGTTTTTAACGATTTCAGCTTTGTACCTTTGTTGGGCTCAAATGGGTGGGCTAATCCTCAATAGCTATACACACTCTAATCATCCAACTAAAACAAAAATATTTCCTTCCTGCTTCACCTCCTTATCATTGATAAGAATTCTCATCGTTTCCAAAATCTGAGACTCTTTGTACTTAGGAAATGCTGCTCGTAGTTCAGTGATTGTCTTTCCATTTTCCTGCAAACTTGATCTCAACTCTGAAATAGAAAGCACGCTTATACCCTCTCTTTTCTTCTTCTCCAGATCGTTATCACAAGTTCCGCAGATCGTATCGCTAGTCTCATCAAAGTAATGCTGAAAGGCTAACGTTCGACATTCGGTAGTTTCCATGTACTCTATGACTTTCTCCGCTTTCTCTTTTGCCAACTTCCTTCTCCACTCTATTTGCTTTTCATCAATAGGAAGTCTTGTTGGCTCAAGACGAGGAGTTAAAAAAGTAATAGTATGAGAGTCCGTAGAAGGCTGGTAATCAACGATTTCCTGATCGTTTAGAAATTTGAGCCAGTTTCTAATTTGACGCTCATCTGTTTTAAGCATCGATGCTAACTCCTTTTCCTTAATTATGGAGTAACCTACAAAAACTTCACCTCCATAAAGCCTTAGAAGAGCCTTGACAATAGGATCTAATTTTGGGTTTGCGACTTGGTACTCGTACACCTTCCCTTTTTCTAAAATGAAACTCAATTTAGACTGCATGTGAAATCCTTCATTGAGCTGAATCAATCCTTCATCACTCAGTTTTTTGAGAGCCGCATAGGTTTCAATAATCGGCAAATTATAAGTATTGATAAATCTCTCGTAATTGAAATCAAAACTTGAAAGAGCTTGGCTTCCAATAGCCATTTTATAAAAGTTAGCCAATGCTTGATACGTTCTTCGAATATCTTCTATTGAAACAATGGATTTTTCTGAACGCTCCTTTAATTGATCAATATCTTGACTATTGTAAAGTGTCACTGCATACGCTTTTCGTTCGTCCCTGCCTCCCCTACCTGCCTCCTGATAGTAAGCTTCCAAAGTATCTGGAAGATCCATGTGAATCACAGTTCGAACATCTGACTTATCAATCCCCATACCGAATGCATTGGTTGAAACAATAACTCTGGTTTTATTATTGATCCATGCGTCTTGCTTATCTGACCTTATCTTGCCAGGAAGCCCTGCGTGATAAAAATCTGACGAAATACCACTTCTTCTAAGTAAATCAGCAATCTCTTTGGTTCGTTTTCTACTACGAACATATACGATACTAGTTCCTGCTACATTATTTAAAATTCCTATTAGTTTCTGTTCCTTATTCTCCAATCGAAATGCCGAATACGACAGATTAGCCCGAGCAAAACTCTTTTGAAAGACTTGCACGTCTTTCATCTCCAGTTTTGTAGCTATGTCTTTTCTTACCTCCTTGGTAGCTGTAGCTGTTAGCGCTATAGTTCGCTTAATTTCTACCGTCTTTTTGAACTCGGCTAGTTCCAAATAAGGTGGACGAAAATCATAACCCCATTGCGAGATACAATGAGCCTCATCAATCGCTAATAAAGAAATATTCATCTGGCGAGCACGCTCAATAAATAGGTCTGTTTTTAAACGCTCAGGAGATACATATAAGAATTTAAAATTCCCATAAATGCAATTATCCAGCGTAATATCAATCTCCCTCTTTTTCATTCCAGAATAGATAGATACTGCCTTAATCCCTTTATTTTGAAGTTGCATCACTTGGTCTTTCATCAAAGCAATAAGCGGGGAAACTACAATGCAAATACCCTCCAAGCACATTGCTGGCACCTGAAAACAAACTGACTTACCACCTCCTGTTGGAAGTAGCGCTAGTGTATCCTTTTCATCTAATACCGACTGAATAATTTCTTCCTGCATAGGCCGAAATTCAGAGTAGCCCCAGTATTGCTTAAGTATGTTTTGAGGAGATAAACTATCCTTTGTCATTCAATTCTATGCTCTTTTGAGTTTCAAAACACGAAGTTCAAATAAAGATTCAATTAATTAAATAATTGGTAGAGAATATTAACTGAATTTTATCCATTTTCGAATCATCAAATAATGAAACCTATGAAATTGCTAAAGCGAATCGTTCTTATTCTAGTTGTCTTCATCGCTATAGGCTATGTATCTATATCATGGGTTTTATCAAATAGAATTTTAAAGCCGAATGCGACTCATGAAACCACAGTGGAAAAAATAAAAATCTATTGGAACACCACATATGAAACTCTCATGGATCCTCTCCCATCTCCTTCAGATTTTTCAGTCAACTCTTTTGATGGATTGATATTAAAGGGGAAATATTTCAATATGTCTGACACTTCAAACTGTGCTATCATTATGGCGCATGGATGGGGCGTCACATGGGTCAACATGTTGAAATACATACCCGCTATTTCGGAATGTGGCTGTGATATATTCATGTATGATCATAGAGCACATGGTGAAAGTGGTGGAGATTTTGGGACTGGAGGAATCAATGAGTCTAAAGATTTAATAGCGGTGACAGAGTGGGTGCAAAAAGAGTATGAATTCAATGATGATCAAATTGGATGGTTTGGAAGTAGCTGGGGAGCTGCTGCGGCACTAACTGCTGGAGCTGAAGAAAAAAACGTAGCATTTATCATCGCGGATGCTCCTTTTCAAAATTGGCACTCTGCCATATTTGAGAGAGCAGAAAGAGACTATGGAAATGGCATCAATTTCCTCGCCCCTGGGGTAATGCAAATGGTTAACTGGCGAGCTGGTGTAAATTATGAGGAAGCTAGCGTTCTAAACTTGGCTGATCAAATCGAAGAACCTGTTCTATTGATTCATTCGGAAGCTGATCAAGCAACAGGCTATATTCAGTCAGTCAATATTTCAAGAAAATTAAATTCAAATTCCTCATTTCATCTTACTAAGTGGGGAAATAAGCACGTAATGGATGTGATAAACAATAAAGAAGAGTTTACTCAGCTGGTTAACAATTTTCTAAAAAAGGAAAAATTATTCCAATACGATTCTGCCGGCACTTAATAAACAGAAACTATTTATATACGACCTGATAATTATCCATTGTTTTTTGCTCCAAAATAACAGATCTATTCACTGGTAACTGGCTAAAAGAATCGTCTCTATAGTTTTTAATGGTGGCCAAGTTTAATCCAGTCTCAGAAGACAAAAGAAAATCTCTATTCAGCAGTTCCATTATCCTTTTCGCTTTGAATTCTTTGTTGTCAATACAAAAGGAAAATGTAAGTGCTGAATTTTGCATTAAGTTGATTTTAATATTCAATAAATCAAGCACATTTAAGATCAAACTCAGTTTCTTTTCCTCCATAAAACTATGATCTTTCACTTGTGCCGTAATTAGCAGTTGATTACCCTTGAAAACGTAGCAAGGCATCTGCTTAATTGAATTATTAGTAGAGATAGTCGTTCCTTTCAAATCTCTATTTTCAAAAGAACGAACCACTAAAGGAATATCTTTTTGCGCTAAGGGCTTTAATGTTTTGGGGTGAATGATTTGAGCTCCGTAATAAGTCATTTCAGTCACCTCTCTATAACTTAACTGATTGAATTGTTCCGTGTTATCTAGCAGTCTCGGATCAGCATTCAGGATACCTGGTACATCTTTCCAAACTGTAAAGTCACTCGCGTTAAGACAATTCGCTAATATCGCTCCAGAATAATCAGACCCTTCTCTCCCCAAAGTTGTAGAGTTCCCTTCTACATCTGACCCAATAAATCCCTGTGTTACCACAATTGATTCTTCAACGACAGGCCTCAGTTGCTTAGTGATCTGCTTTTCTGTAACGACCCAATCCACATTAGCTTCAGTGAAATATTGATCAGTACGGATCAGTGTACGAGCATCAACCCAAGTGGTGCTTTTACTTTTATTCAAAAATGCTTGTATGATGGAGGTAGACATCAACTCTCCATGTGGGATAATCATATCATATGCCCTCATGAAATCATAAGTACTAGACTTGATCAGGCATTCTTTTAAAGAATTTTCAAATTCAAGGTATCGCTTAGGTAATTCACCCAAAAGGTCGTTGGCAATCGTGTGATGAAACTCAAAAACCTCATTCAGAATAGCATCATAGTTTTTGCCTTCTTGAGAAAGATCAATAAGCTCTTCTAGTTTGTTGGTCATTTTACCCATGGCAGACACCACCACTACCAGTTTATTATTTCCAAGATCCGATACTATCTGATCTAAGTTTCTAACTCCAGATGCATCTTTTACTGAAGCTCCCCCAAATTTGAAAATCTGCATTATGCAATCGTTTTAAATTGATGAATGAATTACTTTTGCGCACTTAAACACGAACCCCACTCCTAGCAACATATCACTCATGAACAAAAGTAAGCTTGGGCTACCCATTGGCACAACGTTAGACCGCTTTATTAAACTGAAAGAAGACGAATTCTCCTCAGCGACTGGAGAACTTTCTCAGCTCCTCAGAGATATCGCATTGGCAGGAAAGATAATTAACAAAGAAGTTAATAAATCCGGTCTTCTAGACATCACAGGTCAGTATGGTGAGAAAAATGTACAGGGAGAGGACCAACAAAAGCTAGATGTCGTCGCTGATATCCGTTTTACAAGAGCACTCAAGAATGGAGGCATGACATGCGCCGTTGTTTCTGAAGAAGTAGACGAAATCATTCACCTCAACCCCAACTGTAGATATGTTGTTGCTATTGATCCATTAGATGGCTCTTCCAACATTGATGTAAATGTATCAATCGGAACTATTTTCTCGATTTACAAGCGAATTTCACCAGTAGGTGGCCCTGTACAAGATGAGGACGTTCTTCAAAAAGGAACTGAACAAGTAGCTGCAGGTTATATCCTATATGGCTCATCTACGATGATGGTTTACACCACAGGTAGGGGCGTAAACGGTTTTACATTAGAACCTAGCTTAGGTGAATTTGTATTATCGCATAGTAATATGAAATGTCCTACAGATGGTAAAATATTTTCCATCAATGAAGGAAACTATTTCAGTTTTGATGAATGGGTAAGAGAATATCTTACGGATTGTAAAAAAGAAGGAATGAGTGCTCGATACATTGGATCTTTGGTCGCCGACTTCCACAGAAACATGATGAAAGGTGGCATTTACCTATATCCAAACACTGAGAAGGATGTAAATGGCAAACTGAGATTGCTCTATGAGTGTAATGCACTGGCCTTCATCGCCGAGCAATCAGGAAGCATAGCTACTAGTGGTAAGGAGAGAATATTGGAAATACAACCAACAGAGTTTCACCAAAGAACTCCCTTTTACATAGGATCTAAGAAAATGGTGGATAAAGCAATGTCTTTTCTTAAAGAAGAAAAGTAAGGGGCTTATAACCTCTTACTCAACTACCGTTACTTTCATCATGTTAGTATGACCGTGCCAATGCTGTGGCATGGATGCCGTATTGATGAAAATATCTCCTTTAGCTAGATATTTTTCAGCAATCAATCTTTCTTCAATTTGATCTAAGGTTTTATCAATATTATCATGCGTATCAAAAAAGAATGCTTTTACTCCCCAAACAAGATTCATTTGACGAAGTAGTTTTTCATTGTTGGTAAACAAATATATTTGAGATCTAGACCTATGCATAGCTGTTCTAAAACCTGTATAGCCTGATTTAGTCATACAAACCAATGCCTTGGCATTAACATTTTCTGCCAATCTACATGCTCCTCTTATCAATAGGTCATTGACTCTAGTAGAAGATTTAAAATGTTTATCGTAATACTTATTATAGATCGAATCAGCTTCGCTTTCTACGGCTCTAATGGTCTCTGCCATTTTAATCACTGCTTCTACGGGATACTTTCCTGCTGCAGATTCTGCTGAGAGCATTAATGCATCAGCTCCATCCATTACAGCATTGGCTACATCATTGGTTTCAGCTCTAGTTGGTCTTGGATTTTCAATCATGCTCTCCATCATTTGAGTAGCTATAATTACAGGCTTAGCAGCCATATTACATTTTTCAACCAGCTTCTTTTGCCATATTGGCACATCATGCATAGCTATCTCCACTCCTAAATCTCCTCGAGCCACCATCAATCCATCAGTCTCTTCTATGATTTCATCAATGTTCGTCAGTGCTTCAGGCTTCTCAATTTTTGCGATAACATTTACTTCTTTACCTGTTTTAGCAATTCTCTCCTTGAGATCTATAATATCTTCTGCTTTTCTTACAAAGCTAAGAGCCACCCAGTCTACATCTTGAGATAAGCCAAATTCTAAATCAGCAATATCCTTTTCAGTGAGCGACGGTGCTGAAACGATGGTGTCTGGTAGATTTATTCCCTTTCGTGATTTCAGAATTCCTCCGTAAACAACCTCTGTTAAAACCTCATTCTTTGAAACAGATATTGTTTTCAGCTCTAAATTTCCATCATCAATAAGGATAGCATCGCCTGGCTTCACATCATTCACAATTTCTTTGTAAACAGTGCTTACTCGCTCGGAAGTACCTATCATATCATCTGTACAGATGATTAGTTGCTCACCTTCTTTTATTTCAACTCCATTATCCTCTACCTCTCCTACTCTGATTTTAGGCCCTTGAAGATCTTGAAGTAGGCAAAGGCTAAATCCTTTCTCCTTATTTATCTCTCTCACCATTTTCACCACCTTACTATGATCATCATAGCTACCATGAGAAAAATTCATTCTAAGCACATTAGCTCCAGCTTCAGCCAGTTTAATAATCGTTTCCTTGTTATTGCTAGCTGGGCCTATGGTAGCCACAATCTTCGTTTTCTTATTTATCATAGTAGAAGTTAGTAGAGTAGATTCTCTTTGGATTTTAAGTGATCAAAATTAAGCTTCATTGTATACTCAATGATAGGAATATCTCGGATAATTACGCTAACGTTTTCGAAGGTTAGTTCATCCGTATCATCTTTAAACTTAAAGAAGAAGTCAAACTGTTTTGCTTCTGGTAGTAATAACTGATTTTTTAAACCTCCTGCTACCAATTTATTTTGCAATAATTCAATTTGAACAAATTCAGATTCATACAAAAAGTTAGAAATAAGTATAGACGTATTGTTTGCAAACTCTATCCTAATATCCTTTTGTTTTTCAAGTGAGATTCCTAAACTCTCGTTTAAATGCCACGCCAACTTGTATTCTTTCTTATTGCATACAATTCCGATCAGATAAAAATCAAAATCATAACTACTTTCAAGCTTGTTCTTCTTCATTTTCCCTAATATTACACTTTTAGTCTGATTTTATATGATGATAGACTCAGTGTCAATTTGATTTTAAGATTAGAATATATTTCTTTGCAGTTCATTAACAATAAAACATTACAAAAATGTCTGAAATAGCACAAAAAGTAACATCAATCATAATTGACAAATTAGGTGTTGAAGAGTCTGAAGTTACTCCTGA
>JBGCFL010000133.1:0-2519 GCA_045106975.1 Ekhidna sp.
TGTCGGTGGTGGCCAAGGAGTTGCTGGTATTTACGAATTCCTGAACTAAAAAATTATTCCCGATTTAATCGGGTTTAGTGGTGAGTAGTTTTAAGGTCAACTCCTGCTCGGAGTTGGCCTTTTTTTGTATCCTAACATACAATCAAAATACCCTTTCTCTCGGCAGAAAATAAATATGGTGACCTTTGATCTTCGAATGTTAGGACCAATCACAGCACAGAAAAAATTTTGAATGCCAAACCAATTTTCCGAACGATTCAAAAACAAAACGGATGACGAGCTAACCTCAATGGTTAGTACTCCAAAAAAGCATGTTCCGGAAGCTGTTGAAGCCGCCATTGAGGAACTTAATTTAAGAGCCAATGGAATATCTGAATATATCGACCCCATAAACGTTTTTGAAGATCAAAAAATAAGGTCAAAACCAAATTTCCGATTTATCAAGTCCTTCTTTAGACTTATAATCAAACCAGATACCCACCTTATTCAAACATCTATTAAAAATCGTCTTTTACTCACAATTAGATTCTACTTTCTAACTCTCCTCTTTCTTCTTGTTTCCTCCACCCCTATGATGATTTTAGAAGAATTGGGAATTCTAACAAACCCAAAACAATTCGATGCAATTCCTGACTTTATTAAGAACTCTTCAGATATTTTCATTGCATCAATTTTAATCTCGATAATTGCTGGCTTTTTAGAGGAAACCCAATTTCGAGTGGTTCTTCACAAATACAACAAAAGGTACTTTGATATTTTCATTGCACTTTTTCTAAGCTATCTAATAACGAAATTGTTTGGTAGATACTTCTTGGCTTACACTGAGTTTTATAGCAACCTACTAATCCAGTCCACACTCATCTATTTGATTTTTGCCGTTCCTATTTACCTCTCCCTTTCCCTAACCAACGCTCATTCATCATGGTTTGAGAACAATTGGAATAAGGCTTACAAATATCTATTCTATGGTCTTGCTCTATTATTCGCAGTAGCACATCTTCCAACTTTAGATTTAACTATCGAGCACTTAATATTTTTCCCTCTAACAATATTACCGTTCTTAGTTTACGCACTAATATTTTCTTACGTGCGGATACGAATTGGTTTTCAATATGCTGTTATTCTGCATTTTACAATTGACCTTATCATAATAATGGCAGAAAACTACCACTAGCTGGAATATGCTAAGTGCTTTCTGCCTGTTTCAGTGCGAATTGACCTCTTAGCCACTCATTCGTGAAACCATAGATCGCTTCTATTTTATTACTTCTCGACTTTATTTTTCTTACCGCAGTAGACGATAAGAATCATTTTTGATTCCTCTAAAGTAATGCGCACATCAATTAGCACCATTCTTGCTAAATTCCTTTCAAATTTTAGACGTGTGGAAACTGGCAATCTCTTAGATATACTCATTCTTTTCGGAGCAATTCAAGGCTTAATTTCTGCTTTTCTACTTTTTAAAAAAAAAGAAACACATCGCCAACTATCTCTTCGGGTCGCTCCTCATTCTTACTTCTCTTGCTTGTATCAATATGTACCTTTTTCAGGTACTCCCTACAGATCTCCCTTTTCTATTCATTCTATTAGAAAAGATCATCCCTCTCATCATCATCATGCCGCTTGGGCCATTGATCTATTTCTATGTTCAAACTTCAACTGGAAGTCCATTTAGTTTCCAAAAAGATAAGATACATTTTGCCCCAGTTATTCTTGACCTAGTTCCATTAATAGTTTCTTTAGTTGGAATCACCTATTATTTACTCGGAATTCATTCTAATATAGAAACAGTCAACTTGGGCAACTTCAAAGAAGCGTATGAAAAATATGTTGACATTCCTAGATGGATCTCGTTGACAGTGTACATAATCATGGCTACCAAATTGGTTATCTCAAAACAAATTCAAGGCAAGCGTATAGCATGGGTTCGTCAGTTTTTAATTGGTTTTGCTCTCTTTCAATTGTTCTGGTTATTTCATTTAATTCCCTATCTGATTCCTTCCTCTACATCTTGGCTCTTAGGTACGTTGAGCTGGTATCCTGTTTATCTCCCTCTTACCATCCTTGTCTATTGGCTAGGAATAAATGGTGTCATTCAAAGCAAATCAGGCGCCTCTCTTTTACTTAATGATGCGGATATGAAAGAGACAATTCATATTTTGAACCAACTTATGGAAGCAGAGAAATTATATCTGGACTCAAAGTTCTCCCTCGCTTCTTTGGTAGAAAAAACGAAGATCAATCAGAAAAATATCTCAGCTGCTCTCAACCAATACTTAAGGAAGACCTTTAATGAATATGTAAATGGGTTCAGATTAGATGAAGTAAAGATCAGAATGAATGATCCAAAATATGATCACCTCTCTATTACAGGAATCGCCTTTGATTGCGGCTTCAATTCTCAAGCTACTTTTCAACGATCTTTCAAGTCTATGACCAAAATGACTCCAAAAGCCTTTCAAGAAAGTATAAAAAAAGAGATAAAGAGTTCTCATTCTTAGATTTGAATAGTTTCAAAG
>JBGCFL010000134.1:0-8535 GCA_045106975.1 Ekhidna sp.
GCAAATCTTAATGCTTCTTTATAGTCACCTCTTTTCTCTGTTAAGATGATCTCTGTCTCATCCTCCGACTCCCAGTTATAAAGCTGGTAATCTAGATTGTCCTTCTTCCATGAAAATTGAAATTGATTTTGAGCGATAATGTAGTCAGCACATTCTTTATTGCTTTTGTCTTTGCACGCTACTTTTCTGCTCATAGTCAATGATTTTATTCTGAATTTTTTTATTTCAGGTTTGATCTGACCGATTGGATTACTCTCCAGTATGTACTTCTTCTTATAGAGTACCTGATCAATGTAGAAGAGGACTACTTTGGAAACTGGAGTGCCTGCTATTTCTCCTTCGGGAGTATCTACAACATAGCAAGATAGCTGATCATTGAAAAAAGAGCCATAGTGATTTTCTTTGAAAAACGGATCATCTTCTAACTCTATAGTGCCAATTGGAAGTTGGATTAGTGTATGTTTCTTTACTTCCAACTCTGCGGATGATTGGATTACTACTGCTGGAGAAGTGGCTATTTCGGTCTCATCAGATATCTCCAAATCTTCTTGCTCAGGTGACGATTCACAGGAAATAAGAATTACTGTAATGGAGAGGAAGAAAAGTTTCTTCATTATGGTCTTAGTTAGATTTTCTAATTTAAGCAATAATAATGCCTCACAGATCATCTTACTCTCTTCAAGAAAGAGATAAAAAAAAGATCCCTCGCACGACCAAGAGCGAGGGAAACCAAAACCTAATTGACAGGGACTACCCCTGTAGACCAAATAGATATTCTTTATGCAGTTATTCTAAACCGCTGTTATTTTAATCTTTCTTCACAGAGCTCAAACCAGCACTTGATGAATTTAATTGAGCAGATCCTCGATATCTAACAGTACTTGCCCCAACCGCATTGGCCTTTAGTTCATTGTTAGCATAGACTTTCGCAGTGCTAGCGCCAATGGCTTTTACATCTACAACATTCGTGGGAAATTCAAAAGCATAGAGTTGTGATGCTCCTACTATGTTTGCTTCTAGGTCTTCAGCGTCACCTATCAAGGTAAGCTCAGAAGCACCGGCTATTTCTAATTCAAGATATTGGGGGAAAATTTCAGCGGTAACATCAGATGCTCCTTCTATCTCCAATCGCATATCTTCTGATTCAAACCCCTTTAGCTCGCCCACACAAGCACCTCTCACTAGCAGGTACTCAAGCTCAGGCATCTCAATGAATATTTTGATCTTATCGATATTCTTTTTTCTCCACCACTTCCAATCGTTTTTGTATCTAATTTCAAGTTCGTCTCCGCTTTGTTCAAGGTATACTTCATCTAGTTCGTCTTCATCGCCTTGCAGTTCTACCGAGTAGTCATCTCCTTGAATAATTTCAAAATCGAAAAGTGAAATCAATTTCACTTCGTCAAACTCCTGAAAAGCATAGGTTTTTTGATCTTTCCCATTTCTTTTTCTATAGCTGCTAGAGTATTCTCTGTCTGATCGATCATTCTCACAAGTCAGACAATTCAAACCATTTTCATCAAATACCCAATCGTTACCGTCCATTTGAGAAGCTCTATAATCATACATCCAAAGTGAATTGATTAGTATTTTTCTTAAGTCATAATCCATTCTGAACACTTGTCCATATGGAAGATAGAACGTGGCGTCTACTTCTTGGAACCGGAAAGGAGCTTCATTGAAGTCTAAGTCTGAGTCAAAATAGAAATCAGTTCCGTTTTTTTCAACCTTATAGCTCACCGCTTCTGCGTTTTCTTTCGCATTAGATCTAGAAAATCCTCTTGAAGTATATTCTAGACTAAGTAAGTAAGTAGAGTCTTCGTGACCTCTAAGTCGTAAGTCTGTCTTCTCAAAAGCGTCCATGTCTAGGTCATTGAGACGCAAAGTCACTACTTCCTCTTGAGCGTCAAATCTCACTTCTTTTCGTACCGTTCCTTCTGCGCTGTAGTCTTTCACAATTGCGGGTATAGAAAAGGCTAATCCAATCATACCAAGAAGCCATAGTCCAAAGAGACTCCATCCTACAGCAGCACTAGTTACTCGCTTTTTCAAAATGATAACTAAACCTAGAAGCGCTACTCCCAATGAAGGAATGACAGAGGTAAGGTATGCCGATACAAGAGCAATAGTGCTTGTTGAGTTAACAAGTTGCTCTGCTGGGAAATCACCAAAGTGAACAAGACTCTCCAATGTTCCACCAACTCCCAATAGAACAGTCAACGAAATAGTAAAGGCCACCATCATGATAAAGCCAAGGCACACAAAGAATACTCCGACCAAAACTCTTAAACCCTCCACAGCGAATTTCAATAATGGCCCTAAAGCACTTCCTATTGCGTTGAAAATAAGTGCGATGAGTCTGAAAGGAAAGAGAAGAATTTTTACGAATACATTTTCTTCACCTTCTTTTACGTTCAAGCTTTTCTTTACATTCTCTTCAATGTTGGAGATGGTAACAGGCTCGCCCTGCATTTGCATTTTCTCTGTGATCGTTTTTGCCTCGGGACTTATGATCCAAAGAATGATATAAGCTACAAGACCCGCACCACCTAAGAATATAGATAGTACAAAAAGAACTCGAATGAGGACAGGATCAGCACCAAAGTAGGATGCTATACCACCACTCACTCCACCTAGTACTTTATCTTCAGTGCTTCTGAATAATTTTTTGACTTTCTTGTCTTCTTCTAATTGGCTACTAGCAGGAACGGCAATCCAAAGCACGATATACGCAACGAAGATGACACTACTTAATCCCCAGAAAAAGATATTGAGAAGAAAAGCAAGCATAAGAAGTCTTACCCAGATAGGATCAACGCTAAAGTAATTTGCCATACCAGAGGCAACCCCACCAATTACTTTTCGCTTCTCATCACGATAGAATTTCTTAGACTCTGAGGTGGATGATTGAGAAGAATTCGATTGTTTTTCCTCAGAAGCATCTTCCTCTGTCTCGTTTTCCTCCTCTTTCTTTCTAGATTGAGGTTCTGCAGGTTCAGTCTCGATAGATGCCTCAAAGTCTTTGGTAGTACCCATAGTGGCTACCAAATCATCTACATCTTCGTGGTTGATGACTTGTTTACCTTCATCTAGTTTAGCCAGAAATAGTTCGGCTATTCTACCCTCAATATCTTCAATGATTTCTTTACTGTCTTCAAAGGAAGAAAAGTACTTATTGACTGAATCGAGGTAACTCTTCAATTTGTCATAGCCATCTTCCTCTATGTGGAATATGATGCCGCCAATGTTGATACTTATATTCTTTTTCATGTGTCTAGTTTCTAGTGATGTGGTATCGGACCACTGAGTATTTTGGAACTGTTGTTTTACAGTTGATTATTTTGTTTTCTTTTCCTTCTTGGCAATGATCTTTTTGGTAGAAGATACTAATTCGTCCCAGGTCTGATCTAGCCCACCAAGAAAAGAGCTCCCTTCTTTTGTGAGTGTGTAATATTTTCGGGGAGGCCCAGAGCTGGATTCTACCCATTTGTAATCTACTAGACCTGCTTTTCTCAATCTCGTTAACAGAGGATAAAGAGTACCTTCTACTACCATGATTTTTGCTGAAGTCAATTCTTCTAGCATATCTGATGCGTAAACTTCACCGCGGGAAATGATATTTAGAATGCAAAATTCTAGAATACCCTTTCGCATTTGTACTTGTGTATTTTCAATGTTCATATTTCATCGTTTTCTTCAGGAGTCTAATCATTGTGATTTCCAGCACTATTTTTTAGACCCTTTTTTAACCAAATATTTTAACACATTAGGTTATGTCTTGTGGTGTGTACGTAAAGCTACCTTGCATGGACAAGTACTAAGTGAAAAAAAGTACAAAAGCATTAAATTTCTTTATTTAGTTACATTAATTATTGTATTTGTTATATAATCGCTCATGTAAATGCTTTGTCGTAGGTTATATAAAATTCAACGAATAGACGGTGGTGTATTCACCTTACCGGAGCTAACTTTCCGCTGTTTTTCAATCAATAATGAGGATAAGTCTGATAAGTGTTTTTATACTGTTAATGCTATCTATCCAAGCGCAGGATAGTTCGGAGGGGAGTAGTACGCCCAAGTACAGTAATGAATTTATGAACATCGGTGTAGGAGCTAGATCTTTTGGACTCGGCTTTACAGGAGTATCATTCACTGACGATGTGACCTCAGGGTACTGGAATCCCGCAGGACTAAACAATATGCAAACCGATCATCAATTGATGTTGATGCATTCATCTTATTTCGGAGGTCTAGCCAACTATGACTATGCGGCATTCGCTACTTCAGTGGATGAGAATAGTAAATTGGCACTTTCTGTTATTCGTTTTTCTGTAGATGATATTCCAGATACACGCTTTTTGATAGATGTAAATGGAGCTATCAATTACGATAATATTCAATTCTTTTCTTCTTCAGATTATGGCTTCTTACTATCCTATGCCAGAAAATTACCCATTTTAGGAGGTCTCAATACAGGGGCTAATTTGAAAGTGATTCATCGTACTGTCGGTGATTTTTCCAAAGCATGGGGGTTTGGACTTGATTTTGGTGCCCAAAAAGAATTGGGAAATTGGAATTTGGGTTTAGTAGTAAGAGATGTCTTTGGAACATTCAATGCTTGGTCGCATAATGTTGATCAGGTGGAAGATGTTTATGCTCTTACGGGTAATGATGTGCCTATTAATTCATTAGAAATCACCTTGCCTCGGATGATCCTTGGTGTTTCACGAGATTTCAAACTAGCTGATAAGTTTGGTTTGATGGCATCAACAGACATTGACTTAACATTTGATGGCAAGCGAAATACACTAATTAAATCAGAGTTTGCATCGCTAGATCCAAAGGCGGGATTAGAATTTGACTTTAAGAAATTGGCCTTTTTAAGATTTGGAGTTAATCAGTTTCAAAAGATTAAGGATTTTGATGGTACCAAATCGTGGACCTTTCAGCCAAACTTAGGGCTGGGAGTGAAACTCAATCAGCTCTCCATTGATTATGCTCTTACAGATATTGGCGACTTGGCACCAGGTCTATTTTCACATGTTTTTTCTATAAAAGTTGATTTCAATGTGGAGGAGTAAATACATCTTTATTTTCTCTCTTTTTTTCTCATTAGCCACCAATGCTCAGTTGGGCAATGAGTGGATCAACTTTGATCAATCTTATTATAAGATCAAGATTGTGAAAGATGATTTCTATAGGATTACTCAGCAAGAACTTCAAGCTGTAGGGTTTCCAGCTTCTACTATTAATGCAGAGAAAATTCAATTATTTAGAAGAGGAGAAGAAGTTGCTATTCGAGTGAATGCGACCAATAATGTATTGAACTACTTAGAATTCTATGGTGAGAAGAACGATGGACGATCAGATAGAGGTTTGTATGATGAGGGAGATCAACCTCATATGCTCTACAGCTTGTTTTCAGACACAGCCACTTACTTTCTGACCTATTCTTTAAGTGCTAACGAGACGGGTAAAAGAATGGCATTTTCAGCAGATAAAAACACTACTGGTCTCACGCTCGAATCTTATCACTTGGAAGATTCACTTCAGTTGTTTACGAGCTCTTATGCGACAGGAATAAAATTCGGACCGAGGGCGGAGTTTAGCTTGTCTAAGTATGATAATGGAGAGGGGTGGACTGGAGGTTTTCAATCAAAAAACGCATTTAAGGACTTTGCTTTCAAACTAGAGAACCATGTGAGTGGAATTAACCCAACATTGGAATTGGTCATATCTGGTGGTAACAGCTTAGACCATAATGCTCAAATTAGTGTTGGTCCAGATAATTCAAGTCTTGCAGTAATAGACAACTTAAATTTCTCTGGGTGGGGAAGTATGGCATATTCGGGTGAGATAGATGAGTCATTGATAGGCACAAATGGAGAACTAAACGTTCGAGTTTTGGCGGAGGGATTTACAGGAGCAGCAGAGCGGTTTGCTGTTGCTTACGTTCGAGTATTCTACCCTCAAACTACTTTCATGCAGTCTGAGGGAAACAAAATTTTCACGATTGATAACCCTTCGACTGATAAAAGTTGGATGCGAATTCAAACTTCCGATCCTGTGAATACAGATGTTTTCGATATATCGGACACTTCCAACCCTATTTTGTTAGCTAAGACCAATTCAGTTGCAAATAACTATGTAGAAGTAGTCATTCCAGATGTTACAAATAGACATCAGGTGCTAGCTACTTCTACTACGGCTTCTGTGTCGGTTTTAGAGCCATTCACCTTTAGGAGCTACGATTTTGAAAACAACAACTATCTTATAATTACTCATTCCTTATTGCGAAAAGATGGTGATCCCGTCAATGACTATGAGGTATATCGAGAATCAACGGCTGGTGGAGGCTTTGAAGTGCTAACCATAAATGTCAACGACATATATGATTTATTCAATTTTGGAGATCCATCGCCACTTGGAATATCCAAATTGATCAGATTTCATAGCTCTGTTAGCGAACTCAATCACGTGTTTCTTATCGGGAAAGGATTTACTCCAGTATTAAAGGAATCTCAACAACCAGATAAAAGCGTTACTAGATTGGATTCAGTTTTTATCAATGTTCCTACTTTCGGGTTTCCGGGAAGTGACCTAATGTACACATTGGGAATAGGTACTGATGCTAGAGTACCGGGCTTACCAATAGGTAGATTAAATGCCTTAAAGACATCTGACGTTACCGCTTACCTTAATAAAGTTGTTGAAATGGAGGCACTTCCATATGATGATCTTTGGCGAAAGGATTTTCTCCAGTTAAGCGGGGGAAGCACTGATATTGAGCTTGTTGAATTTGCAAACTATATCAATGATTTCACTGATGTAATAGAAGAAGATTTCATTGGTGGTCGAGCATTCAATACAGGAAAGAAAACCGATAGAGCGGTTGAGTACATAGACATAGCCAATAGGGTAAATGAAGGTGTTGGTTACATTACTTTTTTCGGACACTCAGGGGGGAATAGTACAGACATTGAGATTGGAGAAGTTTCTCAAACCAATTTTGGTTTTAGTAACAAAGGGAAGTATCCATTATTCTTAGTAAATGGATGTAAGGCTGGAGAAATTTTCGGAAACAATGTCACCTTTGGCGAAGATTGGATCAATACTCCCAATCTCGGTTCCGTTGGTTTGATTGCTCATGCAGATGTAGCTCTATCCTCCACATTGAAAGACTGGAGCGATTTATTTTATGATATTGGTTTTGCTAATCAGGAATTTATTGGAAAAACAGTAGGAGAAGTGATGATAGAAGTCTCCAAAAATTATTTTTCCAGCAGAGGAGCGAGTAATCTAAACCTCACACAGTTGCAGCAGATGCAGCTTCAAGGAGATCCTGCCTATCGAATTTTTGGAGCTGATCACCCAGATTACACTATCAATACTAGTTCGACAATTGCTTCTGCTATAGATGGAGGTCAGATTTTGTCTACTCAGGATTCTATGAAAATTAGCATAGTGGTTAAAAATTTTGGAAAGACCACCTCTGACTCTCTCAAGGTTAAGATTGATCGTATTTTGGCAGATGGGGCACAGTATTCCTATGAAGACAAATTTGAAAGACCATTGAGGCAAGATTCAATAGAGTTTTTCATTCCGCTAGATCGCACATTGGTGAATGATGGTATCAATACATTCATTGTAAGATTAGATCCTGACAATGCAATTGAAGAGCTCAATGAAATGAATAATACGATAAGTATTCAAGTACCCATTTTTGCAGGCAGTACGTTCAATTTGTTTCCTATTGATAATGGGACGCAAGCGGCCAGTCAAGTTCAGTTCATTTGGCAGTCAAGTAATGTAAACGAAGAGACTCGTTCCTATGATTTAGAGTTGGACACTCAGGCAGATTTTATGGGTTCGAATAAGCGAACTTTTCAGCAGACTGGAAACGTCTTGTTAAGGCAAGATGTAGATTTAGCTTCCTTATCACTTACTGATAGTGCCACTATTTATTGGAGGACGAGGTTCACAAATCCAGCTTCGAATGAATCTGGTGAATGGGTGGAAAATTCATTTACGTTGATAAATAATGTAGCTGATGGGTGGGGGCAGTATGAGGAAGAGCAAATTAGTTCTGGTTTTGTGTCAGGAGTAGAGTTTGATGAGATGCTTAACCAATGGACGTTTAAAGAGTCAGAGAACCCAATAGAGATATTAACTTATGGATTTGAAAATACTGCTTTTCAAAATGATGGGACTACAATCATAGAAGCCATCGTGGGAGGAGTTAATCTTTTATCAACTTCAAATATTGACGATCCTTTTTGTGAGGTGAATACTTTTAATGCTATTGTTTTTGATAGAGAATCTGGAGATGCGTACCAACCCAATCCAATTGTTATAGCTGATGAGTTAAATGACGAAATATGTGGAAGACTTCCTCAAAGAATTTATCAATTTAGAGAAACTGACCTATTGGATGCCCAAAGAAGACTTACGGTCTTAGTGGATAATATGCAGACAGAAGATCGAATTGTTCTATTCAATATGGGCAATGTCAACTATTCTCTGTGGGACGCTGAG
>JBGCFL010000135.1:0-86355 GCA_045106975.1 Ekhidna sp.
ATTGATGGCGACACCTGCTCTCAGTATTTTCCTAGAGCAAGATGTAACAGCCAAGGACTTTGAAGACGATGCTGATATACTTGAAGTCTACTCTCTTTTAGATGATAATGACATCTGGGGTTCTCTTAAATTTTGGCAAGAACATGATGATTTTGTTTTAAGAAACTTAAGTCAAATGTTACTCGGCAGAAGGCTATTTGGCATTCATTTCGCAAACGATCCTGTCGATAAAAGTGAAATAGATGAGTGCATGACAAAAGTGATAAAGCATTTCAATATTTCACCTCATGAGGCCTCTTTCTTTGCAAAAGAAGGAGTAGTGAGTAATTCAGCCTATGTGGTTTCTGGCCAATCAATAAATATATTGATGAAATCAGGAGCCGTAGTGGATGTAGTAGATGCTACTGATTTACCCAACATCAAAGCAATGAGTAAAATTGTTAAAAAGCATTATTTGTGTGCACCTAAATCTATTTATAGTTGATATGGTATTATCTGCTGAAGATATCGGGAAGAAATTCGGGAAAAATTGGATCTTCCGACACTTAGATTTTGAAATAAAGAAAGGTCGCCCATGCGTAATCGTTGGGAAAAATGGTTCAGGTAAGTCAACTCTACTTCAAATTATTTCAGGTTTTCTTAGTCCATCATTTGGAAAAATAAAAATCAATAATAAGATCATAGATGAATCTGATAAATCAATTTGTCTCATCGGTCCATACACAGAGTTAATAGAAGAATACACTCTTAGAGAGCATCTTCAATTTCACAGTCAGTTTAAGAAGGCTTTATGCAGCTTTGAAGAGATGGCGACATCTGCGTCGCTATATATGGATAAACCCATTTTAGATTTTTCTACTGGCATGAAACAAAGAGTAAAGCTTATCACATGTTTTTTCTTTGAAAATGATATCATCCTGATGGATGAGCCTACTTCCAATTTAGATTCCGAAGGAATTGACTGGTTTTCTCAGGAGCTCAAAAAGGTTGAAAAGAATAATTTAATAACCATTGCGTCTAATCAGAAAGAGGAAATAGTTCTTTGCGATCAAATCATTCAGCTTGAATAAACTTTATTTCTAGTATAATTTTTAGAGCTTTTTTAAGTTTACTAGGTAATAAATAACAAAAAGTAATACTTTTGAAAAGTCCTAACAATTTTAAAAAAGACAATACGATTAAAACAATTATGAAAAAATTATCAAACTTACTAGCTGCCTTAGTATTTGGTTCATTAGTTATTTTCATGAGCTGTGGCGGAGGTGATGAGCCTACACCACCAACTGCAGAAGAACTACAAGCTGCACTTTTGCAAGCCGGAACTTGGACTTCAAGTTCATCAAGTGCTCCAACTTACGGAGGAACACCAGAAGGTGACTGGTCTGGATTTAGTATTACCCTATCAGGAAACGATGATGGAGCTGGAACTGGAAGTTATTCCACATCTGGAACTCCTGAAGGATACGAAGATGTAATGCCTTCTAGTGGAAACTGGTCTTTCGTTGACGGTTCTAACGGCACACAAATAAACCGTACTGGTGGTAATGCTGGTGATGTGGTAATGAGTGCAACAGTTAATGAAACTTCACTATCTCTTACCTTCACGGTAACAGATCCAGCTGGAAGAGTGAGTGGGCTTTATGGTCAACCATGGGTTTTCACTTTTGGTAATTAATTGATAATATTTCAATAAATTTGAGGGTAGCAATTAGCTACCCTTTTTTTATGCTCATCGAAGAAAAATATTTCCAGCAAGACAAGAACTACTTGCTAAAATCTGTTCAGGCCTTTTCCAAAGAAGGTTTACTTGATAGTTGGCTAAAACAAGTATTCATTGCCTATAATAATCAGCACAATCCCATGGGATTAGAAGATGATTTCATCATTGAACTTAGATCTAAAATACATATTGGAAAGTCTTTACTAGTAGACAACTATGATATTTTAGCTGCTGCTTATAGGCTACTGCATGGTGATAATCAATTAGAAATTAGATGGGACGGTAGATCGCATCTTGATGCCTATGATGAAGAATGGAAAGCAACATTTAATAAATGGGTAACCAATCTTTGCTTGATCAAAGAAATTCAAAGGCCTATTATTAGATACGCTATTTCGAGCAGTGAAGTAAATAGTACTTTTCTCTCTCAGTCGTTACGTAAAGGGATTCTCAGTTATTTCAAATTGAAGTTGAAATCCCAAAAGCTTTACAGAGCAGCATAATATTACCACCCTTCTTGTTATTTTGATAACATCAGTGCTTTATTCTGCACACCTTGCAAAATTTCTGCTTTCCTGGGGGTCTCTTTTTTGGTGGTCTTTTGTGTCCGAAATATGATGGATCCTTAAACTGTGGTTTGTCCGCTTTTTTTTCTTCCTTCGCTTTTTGTTTATAGACTTTACTTACTCTTTCTCTAAACTCTTCTACCTCAGTTTTCTTTGCTTTCTTATTTTTCAAGAAAGAAAAAAAGCCTTTTTTCTGTTTCTTAGCACTCTGATATACGGGTTGTCTTGGTTTATATGACTCCACATTTCTTGTATTTTGTGAGTACCCTGCAAAAGAAAGACAAGTAAAGAAGAGTATAAATAATTTTTTATTCATCAAGGGAATTACTTTCATTGACTAACGTATTGTTAAGCCAATATTGCAGCAAAACAATAGAAAGAACTATTGATTACAATTATATTTGAGAATGATCATCAACTTAATTTCTGGCCCACGCAACATATCAACAGCGTTAATGTATTCATTTTCTCAAAGAGTAGATACAAAAGTAGTAGATGAGCCATTCTATGGCTACTACTTAAATAAGACGAATATGAATCATCCCGGGGCTGATGAAATCATGAATGACATGTGTTTGAGTGTATCCAAGATACTTCACCAGGTTTATGAGTTACAAAAGGAATACCCAAATGTCTTTTTAAAAAATATGGCTCACCATCATATTGATTTTGACTGGGATTATCTCAAGAATTTCCAAAACGTTTTTCTAATTCGTGATCCAAAGCAACTTATTTCTTCATTTGCGCAAGTAATCGAAAACCCAACCATTAATGACATTGGGTTAAAGCATGAAGCTGATCTTTTTGAGTATTGCAAAAAAAATGGGGAGCACAAACCAATCATCATTGACTCAAATGATTTGCTATCTAACCCTGAAAAGTACCTCTCCTACTTATGTAAAGAACTAGGATTATCATTCTCCAATAGTATGACATCATGGAAACAGGGAGCTATTCCTGAAGATGGAATTTGGGCTCAATATTGGTACAAAAATGTACATTTAACTACGGGATTTTCAAAACAAAAGACAAGCAGTAGGCCTTTACTTCCAAAACATCAAAGTCTTTATGAAGAGGCACATCATTACTTCGAAAAACTATCTTCTCATAAATCCATCTTCGTTTAAACCAGTAATTAAATTAGCATAATGAGCAGAAAGCTGAAAATTGGTGGAGCGTGTCTAAATCAAACTCCAATTGATTGGGATCACAACATCAAAAACATTAAAGATGCTGTGTCTGCTGCAAAAGAGAAAGAAGTTGACATTCTATGCTTGCCTGAGCTCTGTATTACGGGATATGGATGTGAAGACTTATTCTTGAATGAATGGATTACAGAAAAAGCACTGGAATTATTAATCAAAGTAGCTCCTAAATTCACCAATATTGCTGTAGCTATCGGCCTACCCTTTCGATTTAGTAATAAGATATATAACACCACATGTTTAGTTATTGATGGCGAGATCACCTCCATTTATGCAAAACAAAAGCTAGCAGTTGATGGTGTGCATTATGAGTCTAGATGGTTTACACCTTGGGATTCTAATAAGATTGAGCAAATTGAAATTGCTGGCAAAAGCATTCCTTTTGGTCATGTAACTCATGATTATAAGGGTATTAACATCGGTTTCGAAATTTGCGAAGATGCTTGGAGAGATGATAGACCCGCATCTTGTTTAGAAGGAAATATTGATTTGATATTAAATCCTAGTGCTTCTCACTTTGCTTTTGGCAAGGCTGAATTCAGGGAAGAGTTAGTAAGAAAAAGCTCTTCATCATTAGACTGTGTGTATCTGTACTGTAATATGCTTGGTAATGAAGCCGGCAGGATGATCTATGACGGAGACATCCTTATAGCACAGAAAGGAAATCTTAATGCTAGAAATACGAGATTGAGGTTTGATGACTTCAGGATGCTCTCCATTGAAGTTGATTTTGATAATGACACTTCAGAACAAGAAATAAAAGAAGATTTTAAAAATCAAAATGAGGAGTTTTCACACGCTGCTGGTTTAGCCCTTTTTGATTATCTGAGAAAAAGTAAAAGTAAGGGATTTGTGCTCTCACTTAGTGGCGGTGCTGATAGTAGTTCTATTGCCACTTTAGTCCACTTTAGTATCAAAAGTGCATTAGAGCAATTAGGAAAAACGGAATTAGAAAGAAAAATCGGCTTTAAGCTACATGGTGATACAGTTAAGGAATTTATAAGTGAATTGCTAACTACAGCATATCAAGGCACTGTAAATTCTTCTAAAGACACTTTTCATTCAGCTTCTTACTTAGCAAAAAGCCTAGGTTCGAGTTTCCATCATTGGGAAATTGATGATGAGGTGAATAGCTATACTTCAAAAATTGAAAAGGCACTTGATCGAAAACTTAAATGGTCAACAGATGATTTAGCTCTTCAAAACATACAGGCGCGAGCCAGATCTCCAATTATCTGGATGCTCACAAATATTAAAAATGCTTTGTTACTAGCTACATCCAATAGAAGTGAAGGAGATGTTGGCTATGCAACCATGGATGGTGATACAAGTGGTAGTATATCCCCTATCGCAGGGGTTAGTAAGCACTTCATTTTGCAATGGCTTCTCTATGCTGAAAATGAATTGGGTTATGATGGTCTTTCAGAGGTAAATAGTCTGACACCTACGGCAGAACTAAGGCCAGAAGATCAACATCAAACAGATGAAGAAGACCTAATGCCATATGAAGTGCTTCAAACGATAGAAATTCAAGCAATACTAAATGGGAAATCTCCTAAGCAGCTTGTAGAAACCTTAGAGCCCAAGTATGATAAAGATAAAATTATCGATTGGGTCTCGAAATTTTTTCAGTTATGGTCAAGAAATCAATGGAAAAGGGAGCGTTATGCGCCAAGTTTTCATTTTGATGCATTCAATATCGATCCTAGATCTGGATATCGTTTCCCAATATTAAGTGGCAGTTTTAAAGAGGAAATTGAAATACTAAAAAATGAGAGATTAATTCATTGAATAAATTTGTTTCCTTTATACTCCTAGCATTATGCTCAATTTTAGACAGTAACGCACAATCAGATACTGTAAGTGTAACTAAGAAACAGGTGATCATAATAGAAAATACTGTTCTAGCTCCAAAAAGAGACACTATTCTAATTATTCCTTCTAGCCAAGAGTATGAAATCCTTAATGCCAATTATCTTCAATCAAAAAAACTCTATGACTCAATACATTCCTTAGCTCAAAAAAGTAAAATCACGAAAGAGATCTACAACCTTCTGATAACAAGTAGGCCACAAAAAACAAAAGAAATCACAGCAAAAGAGCCGAGAAAAAGTGAGGAATATTTCAAAGAGTTTCAAGACAGAACCATCTCAAAAATCAACTATGTCTCAGTTGAAATTTTTACTGGTTCGGTAAATGACACAACACTTAGTTCTAACTCAAGTATTGTTCAGTTTTGCAATAAAATGCATAATGATACAAGGAATGCTGTTATCCAAAAACATTTACTATTTTCTCTAAACAGCAAAGTTGACCCGTACGACATGGCAGATACGGAGCGAATTATTCGTTCATTGTCATATATAGAAGATGCAAAAATCACTTTATCAGCTGACCAAAATAATAGTAATAATATAGTAGCAACAATCATAACAAAAGATAGATTCCCTTGGTCTGGAGATCTAGATGTTGACAGCAGTGAAGGAGCAAATATCAAATTCACCAATAAAAATATATTGGGGACAGGTAATGAATTTGGAATTGGCTATTGGCGAAGTTTTAACAATAGTCCTGTGAATGGCTTTGATGCCAAATACAGCATTAGGAACATCAAAAATTCATTTATTGATGGAAGTATTTTTGTTTCGGATAATTTTCTTGGAAAAAGTAAAGGAGTAACATTAAATCGTGCATTCATATCTCCAAAAATCAAATATTTTGGTGCGGCAACTTTCGAACATGTTCAGCCTCTTCAAGATCTTATTTTCGCTGATTCCATTTATGAAGTAAGCCCAAATATAGATAGGAAAAGCTATGACATATGGGCTGCAAGGTCTTATCAACTTGATAAAAGAAAAAACATAACATTAGCGCTTAGGCTCAATAGAGATTATTTTTCAGATAGACCAAGTGTAAAAGCAGATAGCAATATCTACTTTCATAATCATCATTTACTTCTTGGAGGAATATCATACAGTAAAATAAATTTTCTTAAAACAAAGAAGATTCAAAATTTCAATCTTACTGAAGATGTACCAGTAGGTTTTGTTTATACCTTTCTTTTTGGTAGAGATTGGACAGAATTTGGCACTAGGAGTTACAGAGGATTACAAGCTAGTTACTCCATGTACTCAGAGAAAGTAGGATACGGTCTTTTCAATTTAGAATCAGGATATTTCTTACTTCCTAATCAAAAAATCAATCAAATCATTAAAATCAAAATCAACCATTTCACTCCAATAATAACAATAGGTAAATCGGAAGCTAGAGTATTTACAAAATTAAACTTTTTTGATGGAGAGAGACTCTCTGCTCCTATCTCTCAGAGTATTTCCTCTGAAAATAGAATTAGAAATATCAACGGAAATCAACTTAGAGGTAATAAATTATTTTCGCTATCCTCTGAGCTTGTGATTTTTCAACCATGGTACTATTACGGATTTAGATTTGCTACTCTAATAAATGCAGGTATAGGACATATAAGAGAGGATAGAGTCGCGCAACCTTATCATCAGACCTACTTAAGTGTAGGAACAGGAATAAGAATTCAAAACGAAAGTTTAGTCATCAACACATTTGAATTAAGGATTTCTATCTTTCCAAACCCACCTCCAGCCGGAGATGTTTTTAATCTAAAAATCACGCTATCAACTCCTAGTTTTTTTCAAAAACTAACTATTGGAAAACCTAGAATTGTTGGAATAGATTAAGCTATTTCACAGGAAAATGTACGACAGTGACCAATTTTTTAGGTTTTGTGTCAGAAGGATTATTTAAATAAACCTCAAAAGGCTTGATCCTTCTATTATGTTTAAATTCCTTATTCCTCATCATAGCATAGCCTGCGCTCCAGGCATTTCCTAAATGATGGTAATCTCCAGTATGCTTCAACTTATAAGCTCTCGACTTAGGCCTCTTTCCTGACATAAACTGCTCTGGAATATCATGAGGAATATCATGAACAGGTAATGCAGCAACATAACTAACCTTATTTTTAACAATATCCCATTTATTGTAAATAGTAAATGCATTCCCTGAAATAAGACTTTTATTCTCTTCAGCAAAACCCCATAACATTCCAAAATCAGCTTGCATTTGAGTAGCTACAATAGCTAGTGAACATTCAGTCTTTACTCCTATCCATTTACATCCTTCAAATTCAGATATGCCATCAAAATCTAATTTAGATGCTATCTCTCCTTCCTCTACGAAAGACTTCAGCATATCTAAACCCCGCTCATAATCAGCTCCGACAAATGCACTCATCATTCTTTTCATCCAAAACATGAAAAAGGGCAACCCACTATTCATACTCCAAGTAACCCTTGTTACTCCATTCTCCTCTTCGAGACTAAATGATGTCTTCGCTATCGATTTCCATGGTTTTAGAAAGTTAAGTTCAAAATGCACTGTTTTATTTTCAATGTCATTGATCAACTGCATATTCCCACTACCTACTCTTTCTCCATCCCATTTATATGATTTACCGTCTTCAGCTATAGTCACATCCGCATCTGGGTCTGTTATTAGCCAAGGAGACCAGATTAACCACTTATTGAAATCAATTAAAGCTGAAAAAACTTTATCAGGGGTAGCATTGATCTCAATAGATCTATCAATATGAATCTTAGGCATTTCGCTTTTGCTTAGTTAAATAGTGCTTTAATTTACAAGACCTTTACGTAGATTTTCGTGAAAATTTCATTTCTTTTATCCTTACATTAACTGCAAACCATTTACTTCTGTATACCTCTACTCCAGATAGATTAATTATACATTTGCATAAAACAATATCTTATGCCTAAGAAAAGAACTTGGAAGTTTTGGATGAGTAGATCTCTCTTACTTCTTTTTACAGTAGCCATTATTTGGGTGGTCAATCTTATTTGGTTCAAACCATTTAACATCAAACACTTCTATGACCGTTTATTTGTAGAAATAGCTCTTAGTAGCCCTGAAATGGTCACACAACTGGGCATCCCAGTGCTATATGATATGTCAAAAGATGAATTAGATGATGTGTCTGACGCTAAAAACTGGGAAGGTTTCGATAAGATGAAATCGGACTATGAAATGCTTTTAAGCTACGATTTTGAAAGTCAATCGGAAGAAAATAAGCTAAATACACGAATTCTATCTTGGTTCATTGGTAATCAAGTAGAAGGAGAAGAATTTTTTTATCATGATTACCCTGTCAATCAGATGTTCGGACAGCAAAGCAACCTGCCTAGCATGATGGAGAGCTCTCATAAAATAGAGGATAAAAGTGATGTTGCAGTCTACATTACTCGGCTGTCGAAATTTGACATCAAGTTTGATCAAGTCATAGAAGGCCTGAAAATTCGAGAGGAAAAAGGCATTATACCTCCCATTTTTGTGATAGATCGAGTTCTGAATGAAATGAAAGGCTTCACTGGTGAGAAAATATCCGATGAGATCAACCTTGAAATTGATGTGGATGATCCTGTTGAAAGGAATATTTTATTTACTAACCTAGACACTAAGATTGATAAGATTGAGTCACTTTCTGAAGATGAAAAAGAAGACTTTAAAGTTCAAGTAAAAGATGAGGTAAGAAATACCGTATTTGGTGCCTATGGCGATCTCATTTCTTACTTCGAAGAATTGAGAAAAAAAGCAACGACAGATGATGGTGTCTGGAAATTGCCAAACGGTGACGCTTACTATCAATATCAGCTTTCCAGTAATACAACAACCAACTATACTCCCGAGCAAGTTCACCAGATTGGACTTTCTGAGGTGGATCGAATTAAAAGGGAAATGTGGGACATTTTGATTTCGGAGGGTTACAATGATACTACTAGTACTATTGGTGAAGTTATTCAGGCTGTAAACAAAGAAGATAGATTCCTTTTCCAGAATAACGATGAAGGAAGAGAAGAAGTCATTGAGAGATATAATGAAATTTTAGCTGAAATCAACGCCAATTTGGATGATGCCTTCGACATTCGTCCAAAAGCAGGAATGGAAGTAAAAAGAGTTCCTGAATTCAAAGAAGAGGGTTCTGCTGGCGCATACTATCAGCAGCCACCAATGGATGGTTCCAGAGGGGGAATATTCTATGCCAACTTGAGAGATGTAACTGAAACAGTGAAGTTTGGAATGAAAACACTTGCCTATCACAAGGGCATACCCGGCCATCACTTCCAAATTGCTATTCAATCAGAGCTAGAAGGAGTTCCAATCTTTAGAACCTTTGGACTTTTTACTGCCTATGTGGAAGGCTGGGCACTTTATTCAGAAAGACTTGCTTGGGAGCTTGGGTTTTACAAAAACGATCCATTTGGCAATCTAGGAAGACTACAAGCAGAAATGTTTCGGGCTGTTAGACTCGTAGTGGACACAGGTATTCATAATAAAAGGTGGACTAGAGAAGAAGCCATTGCTTATATGATAGAAAATACAGGAATGACTACTGGAGAGGTGGTAACCGAAATAGAACGTTACATAGTGATGCCAGGTCAGGCATGTGCGTACAAGATTGGAATGATGAAGATTTTAGAACTTAGAGAAAAAGCTAAATCTGAAATGGGCGATGCTTTTGACTTGAAGGAATTTCACAATGTCGTTCTAAAAAATGGAGCTGTCCCTCTTGACATTCTTGAGGAATTGATAAATGAGTATATCAAAACAGTCTAAGCTTATCAAACAAAAAAATCCCTTGTCAAAATACGACAAGGGATTTTCAATTCTTGATAACTTAAAACATTATTATTCCTCCGGAGCGTTTTCATACACTTCCTCTTTGACCCCACTCACATGACTATTAATCATTCTCCAATTTCCATCCTCTTTTATTAAAACATCACTGGTCTTATAGGTAGTAACATATGCCTGACCTGCGACATTAATCCCTTTTATAGTTCCTTCTCCTGAAACAAGAGCAGTTCCGTTATCATATAAATCAAGACTCTTGACATCATATTCATAGGAATCATAAGAAGGTCCATATTTAGAGGCATATTCCATTTCATCAGACTTGCTAAATCTACTTCCTTCATCATCAACTAACTGAAATTTTTCATGCAATATTTGATTAAGCAAAGCTGTGTCTTGCTCATTGTAGGCTTTAGGAGATAAAACCTTCAATATATTTTCTACGGCTTTAGAATCATCATCAGAGATTACTGATTGACTACTTGAATTCGAGCATCCAGATAGAATCACAATGATTGATAAAAAGGATATTATTTTCATACTATATTTTTTTGTAAGGTAAACGCAATTGTCATTCATTCAAAAAAGTCAATATTAAATCGGATTGCATTATCATTGAAGTATGTCCTTAGAAAAATTAAAAATAATGGCGAAGGAAGCTGCAAATAAAGCTTACGCTCCATATAGCAAATTTCGAGTCGGATCTGCACTCATCACAAAGTCTGGAAATGTTTATTCTGGTTGTAATGTAGAGAACGCTTCCTACGGGTTGACCACATGCGCTGAAAGGAACGCCATTGCAAATGCTATTTCTGCTGAAGGAGAAATAGAAATAAGCCAATTAGTCGTATACACTCCAACAGAAAAAGCAACGCCTCCATGTGGAGCATGTAGACAAGTTATTTATGAATTCACCAGAGATGCTACTATCCATAGCTATTGTGATTCTGAAGAAACAGCTACTTTAAAAATAAATGAATTATTGCCCGGCGCTTTTGACTTTGAAGAGAATAAAGAAAAATGATCCATTAGGGTCAATATTTTCTGGCAAGAATTTCCGAATAAATAACAGCTCTCTTGGCCTCTGAAGTATTGAGTCCATCTCTAATTTCATCTGCAATGGTCCACTCTTCCTCCTCATTTACTTTTGATCCCTTAAATAATCTTGGTTCTGCAAAATGCTCATCGGGTTTAAATTCTATATCAGCTCCCTCAGCCATTTTTATGGATTGTTCGTACACTTTCCTACTCTCTTCATCAGCAAATGATCTCTTTGATCCTTCTTCGCTTCTTTGAGCTTCTCTCCTTCTTTCCTCAATCTCGTAAGGCTTTTCTTCTACGACAACCGGCTCTTGTACTATTGTTTTTGCTTCCTCTTCTTGATGACCTTCTGTAATTTCCTTAAGCAAATCTTCAAATGATTTTGGACGACCTTGAGGTGGAGGAGCGTTTTCCGTACCTGGTCTTGATTGTTCCTGTTTTTTCTTCTTACCTCTTGTTAGAAAATAAATAACAGCCGCTATTATGTACCACCAAAAATTGAAATCATCCATTACTGGCTAAGTTATAAAAAATGGTCTTAAAAACATGTGGATAACTATTGATGAAGCACCAATTCAAAATATTCAATTCTCTCTATTTTTGTCTGCTATCATTTTGAAAATGTGCTGATTGAGCTCACATGCAATTAACCAAGTTAGAACTTAAAGGATTTAAAAGCTTCGCTGATAAAGTTGTCATCAATTTTGATGAAGGAATTACAGGTATTGTAGGGCCAAATGGGTGTGGTAAATCCAATGTTGTAGACTCAATTAGATGGGTACTTGGAGAACAAAAAACTAGAGTACTTCGATCTGACAAGATGGAAAATGTCATTTTTAATGGTACCAAATCAAGAAAACCTACTCAGCTTGCTGAAGTTTCTCTCACATTCAACAATACTAAAAACCTAATTCCTACAGAGTACGCTCAAGTAACAGTAACGAGGAGATACTATCGCTCGGGTGAAAGTGAGTACCTATTGAATGGCGTCACTTGTAGACTCAAGGATATCACCAATCTATTCTTAGATACAGGCATTGGAACAAACAGTTATGCCATCATTGAACTGAAGATGGTCGATGATATTCTGAACGATAAAGATCATTCCAGACGTACTCTTTTTGAAGAAGCCGCAGGCATTTCAAAATTCAAAATAAGAAAAAAAGAAACACTCAAGAAGCTAAGTGACACAGATGCTGATCTAGACCGAGTTGAAGACCTTCTCTTTGAAATAGAAAAAAATTTGAAGTCCTTAGAACGACAAGCTTCACAGGCCAAACGATATTATGAAATAAAGGAAGAGTACAAAGGTTCTAGTATAGCCCTGGCAAAAAAATCAATAGAAAATCAACAGGGTACTTTTGACAAGATACAGGAAGAAATACAAACACAAACTGACAAAAAGCTAGCGTTAACTTCCTTAATGAATGAAAAAGAATCCGCTATTGCCAATGCAAAAGCTGATCTAATCCTGAAAGAAAAATTATTATCCTCACGACAAAAGTCTCTCAATGAGCACGTAAGTAAAATACGTCAATATGAGAGCGACAAGAAAATAAAAAACGAAAGACAAAAATTCCTACAAGACAAAATAGATAATCTTAAAGTACAAATCAGTCAAGATAAACAAAGCAGTGAAAGGACGTCTATTTCCCTTGAGGGACTGACTAATGAAGCTTCACAAATTGAGCTTAAAGTAATTGATTTAGAACAAAAACTAAATGAATCAAGAACAGAGTATGAATCTCAAAAAGAACTGACTAATGAATCTCAAACAAAGCTCAGTTCTCTTAATCAATACTTTTCAGAGAAAAAAGACTCCACATTTCAGTTAAGTAAAGAGATTGAAATCAAGGACATTCAACTTAAGTCCATGATTGGTGAGCTTAATAAAACTAGCGAGGACTCTCACCAACAAAGTGCTAATTTGGAAGAATTTCAAACAAGGCTAGATGAGATAGAAAGGGAACGAAAAGTTGCTAGCAATCAGTTTGAGTTAATTAAAAATTCTGAAGAAAAGCTAAAAGAAAAAAGAGAACAAGCGGAAGAGAAGCTTACAGCAAACAAAGAAGAACTTGCCATCATCAACAGAAAACTGGATGCAAAGCAAAATGAATTTAACCTCACCAAATCACTGGTCGACAATTTAGAAGGATTTCCAGAGGCCATCAAGTTTCTAAAAAAGAGTCCTCAATGGAAAGATGCACCGCTTTTGTCCGATATTATTAGCTGTCCTGAAGAGTATCGTGTGACCATTGAGAATTTTCTTGAACCCTACATGAATTATTATGTGGTGGATAAAGAAGAAGATGCTTTAAAAGCAGTCAACCTTCTGAGCGATGCATCAAGAGGAAAAGCTCATTTCTTCATATTGGATAAGTTACAATCAATTCAAACTGATGATCAGCAGCAGCTAGGTCAAGCCAAACCAGCTATTGATCTTGTAGAGTTTGATGCTAAATACAAAAAATTATTCCATCACCTACTGGAAAAAGTCTACATCAGCAATGACACAAGCATAGACTCGAATGGAGTAACTATACTGGACACTGAGGGTAAACTCACGAAGAGAATCTTTAGCGTTTCTGGAGGATCAGTTGGGCTTTTTGAGGGTAAAAGAATAGGTCGAGCCAAAAATCTAGAGAAACTTGATCAAGAGATCAAAGGAGCCATAAAAAAACAATCTACACTTCAAAAAGACATTGAGAAAATCGTTTCTGAAATAGAAACGCTAAAACAGGAATCACAGTCTGAAAAACTTGAAATCGTAAAAGAGGAACTTGCTAGAATCAACGAAAGACATATTTCAGTAAAAACAAAGCAAGAGCAATTCACAGAACTCCTAAATACAAACAAAACCAGAAGAGAAGATATTCAGCAACAAATGATCAACTTAGAGAGATCATTAGAAGAACTGAAACCCAAAGAAGAAAAAGAAAAGGCGGAGCTTTCTGAGTTAGAAATTAGCTTAATCTCAAAAAGAGAAGAAGCCACTTCATTACAAGAGACGCTAAACATTAAATCATCGCTATTCAACGAAGAAAACGTAGTTTATCATCAAAATAAAAATCGATTTGATAGTTTAAATCAAGAAATTTCTTTCAAAAAAGAAGCCCTTGAAAATACTTCCGAAAGAATAGAAAGAAGTAGAGAAGACTTAGAAACAGCTACTCAAAATCTCAACGATCTTGCCAAGAAAAGCACAGAAAGTGATGATGAGTTGGTCGGAATGTATGAAGAAAAGGAATCATTAGAAGGAGGAGTAAATGAAGCTGAAAAGGAATATTATGATGCTCGTAGTTTGATAGATAATGAAGACAAAAACCTAAGAGAGACTCAACGTCAAAAAGAGGCTTTGGACAACCATTTGATGGATTCTCAAAACAAACTCAACGAATCTAAAATTGGTCTTAATTCTGTAAAAGATCGTCTATCAGTGGAATTCAATATTGATTTAGACCAAGTTCCTGATGAAGAAATAGAAGCTTATAAAAAATTTTCTGAAGAGGAACTACAAACCAAAGTTGAGAAGTTAAGAAATAGGATTGAAAACATGGGGCCAATAAACCCTATGGCCATGGAGGCTTACGAGGAAATTAAAGAACGCCATACTTTTATCACTGAACAAAAAGCTGATTTATTAAAAGCAAAGGAATCATTAATGTTAACCATTGGTGAAATTGATGAAGTAGCAAGAGTAACGTTCATGGAAGCGTTCGATCACATCAAAGACAATTTTATAAAGGTTTTCCGTACTCTTTTTACAGAGGAAGATGATTGTGATTTGGTTTTAGTTGATCCAGAAAATCCATTAGAAAGTTCAATTGATATCATTGCCAAACCTAAAGGAAAAAGGCCATTGACAATCAATCAATTGTCTGGTGGAGAAAAGACGTTAACAGCAACCTCTCTCCTATTCTCAATCTATCTTCTAAAACCTGCCCCCTTCTGTATATTTGATGAAGTAGACGCCCCTTTAGATGACGCAAACATTGATAAGTTCAATGAAATCATTCGCAAATTCTCAGAAGAATCTCAATTCATCATTGTCACTCACAATAAAAGAACCATGTCAAGTACAGATGTAATCTATGGTGTAACTATGCAAGAGCAAGGTGTTTCTAAAGTGATTCCTGTTGATTTAAGAGAACTAGCCTAACTAAACCATATTCTAAATTCAAAGTACAGTTCTATTTAACTAAATTTGCTGCCTCACTAGCTATTATTCCATTTTTATGAGCCTTTTTCGAACGTTGATTGTGCTAATCATCCTTTCAGGGTGCACTTCCAAGAAAGAAGAAAAGGTTGCTGATCAACCTATAAAAA
This sequence comes from Ekhidna sp., assembly GCA_045106975.1. Taxonomy (GTDB): domain Bacteria; phylum Bacteroidota; class Bacteroidia; order Cytophagales; family Cyclobacteriaceae; genus Ekhidna. The sequence continues at coordinate 15,537 of JBGCFL010000135.1, forward strand.
TAGAATCATCAAAAAAAATAAGTCAAGAAAGGAAGTTTGATTATAAACCGGAAAAGCCATCAAATGGGAAGCTTTATGCAACCATTGAAATTGGCTCTTCAGGTCTCAATTACTTTATTGTGAACATGGATGCTCAAAATAGGTGGGAGCTCATAAAGTCTGGATTTGGCGAGAGTGCTCTTATCGATGGTGAAGTGGACACGGATGCCATTTTCCTGAAAATAGAATCTTACAAAAGAAGTATCATCAAGGCAGGAGTATCAAAAAATAATATCTATGTAATCGCCAGTTCAAGTGCTATAGAACTAAGAAAAATTCAAGAAATAAAATCAAGGCTAAGCATCTCAGGAATAAAACTGCGTCGTATCAATGCTATGCAAGAAGGTTATTATGATCTCATTGCAACCATACCTAAAGAGTTTATAGAAGAATCATTTCTAGTCGACATTGGCTCTGGCAGTACAAAAATTACTTGGATTTCCAGTGTTGACACAACCTCATTAGAAACTCTAGGGTCTAAATACTATCTTAATGAAATTCAAGACACCACTGTTTTCAGAACTGTTAGAGATATACTCATCAGAATTCCAGAAACAAATAGAAATTTATGTTTCTTACTAGGAGGAATTCCATATGAATTTGCTGCTGCAACAAACAAGAAAAAAGGACGCTATACCCTCTTAGAAGCACCAAGTAAATATTCTCCATCTACTCTAAAGGGAAAATCTGGTAAGATAATTTATGATGCCATCCACCTAAATCCTACATTCTCTTATATTTTTGACTGGGATGCCAACTTCTCTATAGGATACTTGATGAATATGGAGAACAGATAAGGACTATCTACAATAATACGAGTACTAAACAGCTACTTAATAAACAATAATTTTCTTTTGAGGTATTCTAAATAGAACTCTTCATACTGTCCAACACATCTGTTTTAATGTATTTTCTTTCACCAGCTTTTAAACTATCCTCTGCCATACTTACCAAAGTTTTTCTCAATTTTTGAGAAAATTTAGTTCTTACTACTGAGTTTTTAATACTTTTCATTTCCTCTTCATTTATAAAGCAATTTCCTTACTCTGTAAACGAATGTCAATACCCTAAATATGGTAATTTCGACAAGATTTAAATTACTAGCTACATAGCATAAACTACTGTAGATCAATCGAAATCTAATATCATTTTAACTTGCTCTTGTAAGACAGGAATCAAATCAGAAGTAAACCATGGATTTTTCGCTAGCCAAAATCTATTTCTTGGTGATGGATGAGGAAGGGGAATTACCTGAGGTGAATAGTCATTAAAAGATCTTACCGTTTCTGTTAAATTACTTTTGAACGATTCTTTCAAATAATATTTTTGAGCATATTGACCTATCAAAATGGTCAACTGCACTCCTTTCAACTCCTGCAAAAATCGATTGTGCCATGCTTCAGCACATTCTTTTCTGGGTGGCAGATCTCCTGTTTTGCCTTTTCCTGGGTAACAAAATCCCATTGGAACTAACGCAGTGAAGTCTGAATCATAAAATTGCTCATTAGAAACACCTAACCAATCTCTGAGCTGCTTACCACTCGGGTCGTCCCATGGTATATTAGTTTCATTTACTCTCCTGCCAGGAGCTTGACCAATTATCAATAAACGTGAATTTTTCGTACCTGTTAGAATCGGATTAGGTTGGTGCGGGAGACTACTTTCGCATATCCTACATTTTCTAATCTCTCCCAATAAGTCATCCATTTTTATCCTCTGCCTAGAGCATACAGCATTTTCCCATGCGATACTAAAGCGGACATAAAAGTTGGATAAGCCGTATATGGTACATTATATTCATCAGCAGTTTTCTTTACTATTTTAGAAATCTTACGATAATGAACATGACACACGTTTGGAAACAAATGGTGCTCTATTTGATAGTTCAGACCACCCACATACCAAGAAAGCATTTTATTTCTTTGGGCAAAATTACATGTTGTTTTTAGCTGATGTACTGCCCAGTTTTCTTCTACAGTATCTGATTTACTTGAATCCTCAAAAGAGTTCCCTTCAATAACGTGTGCAGGCTGAAAAATAACTGCAAGTATAAAACCTGCGACATAGTGCATTAGAAAGAATCCTAAAACAATATGAACCCAACCAATCGACGTAAAAACTATAGGTATAACTAAGGCATAAGAGTAGTAAAACACCTTTGTCATCACTAACCAAACCCAAGCTCTAGCAACACTTTTAGTTTGCTTCTTAAGCATACCATCTTTTGTGTATTCTTTTAATTGAACCCAGTCTTTTACAATGATCCAACTCATCGTCATCAAACCATAAAGAAACCATGCATAAATATATTGCCATTTATGATGTGGCTTTACGTCAGAAAAGGGATCAAACCTTAGCAAACCTCCCCTCGGTGAAATATCTTCATCCATTCCTGAAACGTTCGTATAGGTGTGATGCTTTACATTATGTTGTATTTTCCAGTTTGTTGCATTAGCTCCTACTAAGTTTAGTGAATATCCTACCAGATTATTCACCCATTTCTTACGTGAATACGCTCCATGATTTGCATCATGCATAACAGATAAACCAATACCTGCCTTGCCAAGCCCCATTAGTACTGCCATTAAATAGAAAGCCCAAACACTCTCCACAACTCCAAGCACATACATGAAATAAGGGACCATGTATAAACAGAACATAAAAATGGTTTTAAAAACCATTTCAAAGTTGGCATATCTGCCTCCTTTTTTGGATTTGAAATATTGGTTAACTCGCTGGTTAAGCGTCTTATTAAACTCCTCATGAAGGTTGTTCTTAAATCGAACTACCTTTCTCGTCATCGTAACTACAGCCATGTTGCAATTTTAAATTAAGCGTACGCAAAGATACGTAATAAACCCCTTAAACATGGAATTGTTATATCAAAAACACTCTTTTATCGATCGAGCCATTGTTTAAAATCATTGACTCTTTCGCGAGCAACTATTACCTGTTCTTCTTCATAATGATTTACAACAACCTCTAATCTTGAGTTTGTAAATGCTATAATATCTTTAATGAAATTGATGTTGATCATAAATTTCCTAGATATCCTAAAAAAGTCAGAAGTACTCATCATTTCTTCTACTTTATCCAAACTATAATCAATCAAGAATCTCTTACCTTCATTAGACAAGAGATATGTTCCCTTATCCTGACTATATATCAACTGAATATTCTTTGATTCTACTGTTTTAAGATGTTCCCCCACCTTGACTACAAACCGCTCTTTTCCAGAGGGTTGCAATGTCTTTATAAGATCAGTTATTTCTAAATTAACAGGTGATTGTGGCTTCTTATTACTAAAAGTATTTTCAAATTTCTCAATTGCGCTCTTTAGTTCCTTTGGATCAAGAGGCTTCAACAAATAATCTACACTATTGGTTTTAAATGCCTTAACTGCGTACTCATCATATGCAGTTGTGAAAATGATGGGTGCTCCAATACTTATTTGATCAAATATGTCAAAAGAGTTCCCATCAGCTAATTGAATATCCATGAAAAGTAAATCATACTGCAATACTGGAAGGGAAATAGTAGCACCTTCTATCGAGTCAAATTTTGCCACAAATTCATATTCTGGTCTTATTTCCTCTATTAAGTCTCTCAACCTCTTAACAGCCAGCTGCTCGTCCTCTATTATTATGTATTTCATTTGTCTAGTTGTAAAACAGGTAACTTAACTACAAAATCGATTCCATCGTTTCCAATCTCCATTTTCTCTTTCGAAAGATATTCATAACGTGCTTCAAGATTAGCCAGTCCTATTCCGGTAGAATCCTTATGCAATTTTTCCTTGATTGAATTAGATATGACACAAAACGAATTTTCAATTCTAATCGAAATAGACAGGGGGTCTTTCTCGCTTATCACATTGTGCTTTATTGCATTTTCTACAAGTAGTTGAAGTGCTAATGGCGGTAAATAGCCATCAGTACTATTACTCTTTTCAATGGATACCTTCAGGTTTTCACCAAATCTAATTTGCTGAAGGAAGATGAAGTTTTCCATGAAATCAAGCTCATCATCTACCTTCACTAACTCGTCATCTTTTTTGTCTAATACATATCTATAAACTTGAGATAGTTTTCTTATAAAATTAACCGCCTTATCCTGATCCTCATAAACCAAAGAACTAAGCGCATTTAATGAGTTAAACAAGAAGTGTGGATTTACTTGATTTTTCAAGCTCTGAAATTGAGTAAACACTTGCTCTGTTTTCAGTTTTTCCATATCTATTGAAGTTTGTCTCCAAGACAGGAGGAAACCTCTTCCATGCATGAAAATATTTATTAGTAGCGTGACCTGAATAACATTTAATATTGGTGCTCCTGTCTCTTTTAATGCTTCAGTTAATGACATTTTGAATATTAGAATATCCAAGAAAATGTCAATAGCCCAAATAACAACGAAAACATAAACTATGATACTTAAAACGCTTACTACAAATCTCTGAACGATTCCATTCAACCAGGGCATTTTGATGTCTAACCAGTCAACTAAAAACTCACTTCCTCTCCACATAGACACCCAAACTAATCCACTATAGAAGAATCTAGAAATGAAAATAATAGACAAAAAATATGGGTCTTCAAAACAATACGAACATGCCACAACCATCTCCGAAAGACCTCCAACGATGAAGACAAATAGAGTACCAAGGGCTTTCTTTCTATTAATTTTCATAGTGATATATTGAGGACCAAATCATTATCAACTATTTCAAATTTGCACTCCTCAAATTTTGGAGGTCCAAACATTCCTTTCGCATTATTAGAGAAAGCATATGGTTCATTGGGAATCCCCATAAAGTTGGCATCTAGTTTTTCATTATCATTTTCATCATGAAAGATTGATATGGCATATACACCAGATTCCATATTCTGAAACGTAAGAGTTAATGAGCTTCCTTCTACAGCTTTACTCCCTCCCCCTAGCCTCTTGCCCATAAAATTCTCTTCACTATCATATAGTGCAATAAAAATTTTCCCTTTTTGTTCCTTGACTCCATCAACGGTAACCACAAGATCGTAAACTCCGTCTTGAGCCATAATTGAACTTGATAACGCAATACTTAAAATTAATAATAGCTTTTTCATCTCTTTTTTTGATTCAAATGTGAACCAACAAATACAGTGCTAATAAAAATACTTACTGAACTGTAGAATATAGCTGATCAACTGTTCCAACTACAACGCAAGATTACTCAAGATTATCATTCTATTAAAAAATTACATAATGTTATGCATGCAGAGTATTTTTTGTATATTTGTTATGCATGCAGAGTATATTCTGCTATCATTAATCAGAAACAAGTAAATACATGGACGCAGTAGCAGAAAAAGATCTTTTAAAAGGTGGTGAATTCTTAGTTAAAGAGACCAAAGCTGAGGACATCTTCATTCCTGAAGAATTTTCAGAAGAACAAAAAATGATGGCATCAGCCACTCTCGACTTTGTTGAGAAAGAAATAATGCCACTAACAGAACGAATCGAGAGCTTGGAGGAAGGCGTAATGCCAGGTATTGTTGAAAAAGCAGGCGAACTTGGTTTGCTCGGTGTAAATGTTCCTGAAGAATACGGTGGATTAGGAATGAGTTTTACAACTGGTATGCTTATAGCTGATATTTTAGCATCAGCTGGGTCATTCACGACCACATATGGAGCTCACACTGGAATTGGAACACTTCCTATTCTCTATTATGGTACTGAAGAACAGAAACTAAAATATCTACCAAAATTAGCCAGTGGTGAATATAAGGCATGCTACTGTCTTACCGAGCCCGACGCTGGATCTGATGCCAATTCTGGTAAAACCAAAGCAAAGCTTTCTGATGATGGAAAACACTACCTCATCACTGGTCAGAAAATGTGGATCTCTAATGCAGGCTTTGCCGATATATTAATCGTTTTTGCAAAAATTGATGATGATAAAAAATTAACAGCATTCATTGCCGAGCGATCTTATGAAGGCATTACAATGAATGACGAAGAAAAGAAGCTAGGTATCAAAGGGTCATCAACACGCCAGGTTTTCTTTAATGATATGAAAGTTCCTGTTGAGAACATGCTTTCTGAGCGTGAAAACGGCTTTAAAATAGCAGTGAATGTACTTAATGTTGGCAGAATCAAATTAGGTTGTGGCGCTATTAACGGATGTAAAGACGTAGCGACTAAATCTACTCAGTATGCTAATGAAAGAAAGCAATTTGGAGTTTCTATTTCCAGTTTTGGGGCAATCAAACAAAAGTTAGCCAATATGGCTACTCGTACATACGCTGCTGAATCTGCTTCTTATAGAGCAGGAATGGATATTGAGAAAATGATCGCAAAGCTTGAAGGAGAAGGAATGGACAAAAGCAAAGCAAAACTTAAAGGAGTTGAGCAATATGCCATTGAGTGTGCCATTATAAAAATATTGGGTTCTGAGGTATTGACATACATAGTTGATGAAGGTGTACAGGTATATGGAGGTATGGGCTTCTCTGAAGAAGCCCCAATGGCTCGTGCTTACAGAGATGCTAGAATTACTAGAATCTATGAAGGCACCAACGAGATTAACAGAATGCTTATGGTGGGAATGATGTTCAAGCAAGCTATGAAAGGTGAAATTGATCTAATGGGGCCAGCGATGGCTGTTGGTAAAGAACTAACAGGAGTTCCTTCTTTTGAAACTCCTGATCTCTCTGCTCCTCTTGCCAAAGAAAAAGAAATCATCAAAAACATTAAGAAATCAATTTTAATGGCTGCCGGAAAAGCTGCCGAAAAATTCGGACCTAAGCTTGATCAAGAACAAGAGGTTCTAATGAATCTTGCTGATATGTTGATTGAACTCTACGCAGCGGAATCAACTATTTTAAGAACTGAAAAGTTGATGGATCTTTATGGTGATGAAGGAAGTAAGGTTTATCAAAACATGACTAAACTTTACCTCTATGAGGCTGTAACAAAAATTAAAAATGCTGGTGATGAGGCAGTTGCGTGTTTCGCAGAAGGAGACGAATTAAGAGTTCTTCTGATGGGAATGAAGCGATTTACTAAAATGGATCCAGTAAACACAAAAGAATTAAGACAGGATATTGCAGATGTAATGATTGAAGGAAACAAATTTCCTTACTCTCTTTACAACTAAGGTTTCTAAATTCTTCAAAAATCAAAACCGACCATTGGTCGGTTTTTTTGTTTATTTAGTTGTTTTCAGCATAATAAAAAATAGCTTTGTTAAGCAAAACACCCCCAAATGGAATCTTTAGCAAAAAAATTTACAACCAAAGAAAAAGCTCTTCAACTAAATCTTGATAGATGCATTTATGGAACTATTGCTGAGATAGGAGGCGGACAAGAAGTTGCAAGCTACTTCTTTAAAGCAGGAGCTGCTTCTGGTACTATTGCCAAGACAATGTCTGCTTATGACATGACTTTTAGTGACGCCATTTATGGGAAGTGTGAAAGATATGTCTCCAAAGAAAAGCTTGAAAAGATGTTGGAAAGAGAGTATTCACTCTTGGATCAACGTCTTGAGCATAGAGCTAAGAAAACCACTTTTTTTGCTTTTGCAAACACAGTTGAAACGATAAATTATGATCGAAGCAATATTGGCCATGGTTGGCTTGGTCTTCGGTTTCAAAGGCATTCCAATGCTGAACCAAATGAATGCATAATTCATGTCAGCCTAAAGGATAGAGACGCTGAGTGGCAACAACAAGTTTTGGGTATTATAGGAGTCAACCTTATTCACTCTTGCTACACATACAATACCGCAGAAGAAATCATAGACTGTCTAGTGGATAATGTCAGAAAAGACAGACTAGAAATAGATATGTTTAGCATATCTGGACCAGACTTTCATCATGTAGATAATAGGCTAATGACATTAAAGCTGGTAAGAAATGGTCTTACCAAAGCGGCGATGTTTGGTCCTGATAAAGAGGTTACGCTTCCCGCCGAAGTTCTCTATAAGAAAAATACTATAGTGATGCGGGGTAGATTTAGACCAGTAACGCATGTAAATGTAGACATGATGATTACAGGAATAAGAGCATTCAAAAAAGAGGTTAGCGATTTTAAGGATATTTTGCCATTAGTTGAAATAACCCTTCGTGACTTAACACATGAGGGCACATTGGATGAGCAAGATTACTTAGATAGGGTTGATTTACTTTGTTCGCTAGGCCAGAATGTGATGATATCTAACTATCAAGAGCACTACAAGCTTGCTAGTTATTTATCGCAATTTATTAAAGGCAAAACGTTGGGGATTATTCTTGGGTTAAACAACCTAAATCAAATTTTTGATGAATCGTACTATCAAAACCTGGATGGTGGTTTATTAGAATCGTTTGCCAGGTTGTTTGGAAGTAATGTTAAGTTATTTGTTTATCCAGTTAGGGATTCAAAGACTGGTAAAATTAGAACCGGGCTTGACTTTCAGCCCGCCCCTCATTTAAAAAACCTTTTCAACTACTTTGTTGAAAATCATAAAGTGACAAGTATTCCTGATGCGAAAACCAGTAATCTTCACATCATTTCAGATAATGTTCTAAAAATGATAGAAAGTGGAGAGGCGGAATGGGAAAACATGGTTCCAAATAGAGTTGTAGAAGCAATTAAGACAAATCATTTATTCAATTATCCATACGAAACTCCTGTTGATGCTATGGATGAGGAAGACTTTGATGTCTCCTCATCAAAATAAGGGTTTTATACTACCCCCCTTTTACTATATTTGACGGCTTAACCTAAAAGTAGATAGTATTATGAGTGCAAGGGGAAATTTTTCCAGCAGAATTGGTTTCATTTTGGCTGCAGCAGGATCGGCTGTTGGTCTTGGTAATATTTGGAAATTTCCATTTGAAGTTGCTGATGGTGGTGGTGCAGCATTTGTAATTATATATCTTCTTTTTGCATTTGTTCTCTGTTTTCCAGTAATGGTTACTGAAGTTGCTATCGGTAGAAAAACAGAAAAAAATCCAATAGGAGCATTTAATTCATTAGGATTTAAAAGATGGAACATTATTGGAAAGTTTGGAATTCTATGCGGAGTACTTATACTTTCATTTTATAACGTCGTGGCAGGATGGGCCTTTGGTTATTTCTTAGAAATGATCATGGGCAATTTTGGAATCGGTGAAAATTTCGGAGTATTCACATCGGATGTTATCAAAGTGTTGGGTTATGCAATCATCTTCATGTTTAGCACGGCATTTATTGTTTCTAAAGGTGTTTCTGGAGGTATTGAGAAATTAGCAAAAATCCTAATGCCTACTCTTATCATTATGATCTTATCATTGGTGGTTTACTCATTCACGTTACCTAATGCAATAGAAGGAGTGAAATACTACCTGGTTCCTGACCTATCAAAACTGACTAATGTAAACACGATAGGTGGTGCTTTAAGACAAGCATTCTTCTCTCTTTCCTTAGGCATGGGAGCTCTGATTACTTACGGATCCTACCTATCTAAAAATGAAAATATTGTTTCCTCATCTGCTCTCATCACCTTATTTGACGTGGGAATAGCTTTTATTGCAGGTCTTATGATGTTCCCATTAGTAGCGTATAATCTTGGAGGAGATATGAGTGACGTTCAGGGAGGCGCAGGTTTAATATTCGTCACGTTACCTGGAGTTTTTGAGACATTAGGACCAACACTGGGTGTAGTTGTTGGAGGATTCTTTTTCCTACTGCTCTCATTTGCAGCATTGACATCTACGGTATCGCTTTTAGAAGTTCCAGTTTCTTATGTGGTAGACGAGCATAAAGTATCCAGGAATAAAGCAGTGATCATCATGTCAATCATCATATTCGTTATTGGTCTCCCTTCCCTTGTAGGAAATGGATATAGCGATTTCTTCACAAACTACTTCACATTACCTGGTGGATCGTCTGATTTCATGACCTTAGTTGGCTACATCACAGATGTTTTACTAATGTTTGGTGGATTCCTAATAGTTACGTTTGCTGCCTATGTTTGGAAGAAGGAAAATCTTTCTGAAGAAATCTCTCAAGGATATGAAGGGTATGATAAGAGTTTTGTAAAGAAGTTTCTAAACTTCTGTATCTCTTATCTATGTCCTGTTCTTCTAGGACTACTATTTCTCATGGTTGTGTTTAATAACTTCTTCGGAATAAATCTACTTGGAGGATAATTACTCCTTCATGAACATTCCAGGAAACTTATCATCAAAATAAATAACGTACTGTCCTTTTCGAAGGACTGTTACGTCTATTTCTGAACCTGATCCCTCTAAAACTATTTTACTTCCTGCATCATAAATTTTATAGGATGCCGCTCTCGAAAGATATAGGCGTGTTTTCGCTGATTTAGGCTTAAACTCTACAGGTTCAGGATAGTAATCATAGTCTACTTCCCAAGAATATAAATAGCCCGTTCTGCTACCTCTTGGGAAATTGTATCGAATTCGAAACTGATTAGCTCCATCCTTTAAATTGGGATATATAGAATAAGAAGCTCCTTCATAAGTCCCTTTCGCCTCTACTAATTCCTTTTGAATCCAATGAATCCCATCTAATCTCTCCACTTCAAAACTACCAGCCCCCCTCTCTCCTTTTGTAGACCAAGTAAAGGCACTGTCGGTGAGGGAAACGTCGGCAAATCTAAAAATAGTATGAAAGAGAATGGCTTCCGGATTGATAATAGTCGGAATACAAACTGTGTCTCTGTGCTGAATTCTAAGAGTAATGGGTGTAAACAAATCAATATTTTCAAAATCAAGCTTTATTGCGCTAAGCTTATAATTAATATCCAAAGGAGTTTTATTGACATATATTTTATCAATGCAATAAGTTCTTGCCTTGGGGTTAAATGGATTTTGAATAAAAAGTGTTTTTCCCTGATAAACTCCTGTAAGGTTTGTTTCAAGTAATTGTACTTGTCCAAATCCAGAAAGGCTCAGTAATGTCAGAAGTAGAATACTTACTTTTCGCATGCTTGTTGGATCTCCGTAATCAATATTAGAACAAAGATTTGTTATATATCTCTAAAAATAATGCCATTTATTTCATTTGGCATTAAAAATCAGTCATTAGGATTATTGATAACCTTTATTAATATCAATAAACTTTTTGAAAGTCTATTCAGAGCACCTATTTCAACTCCCCCAAATAGTATTCCTTTATGAGCTCGGGCTTCACTCCTGCTTTATACATCCTCATCGCTTTCATATTAGTGAACTGTACTTTCAAATAAGAGTTATTGTCATACTTCCTAGCCGATACTCTCACGCTTTTAGGAATGATCCTTAATGGCTGTTTTAACCGCTCCAGCAATTCATAGTCCTCCATGATAACATAGTCTTCATTGAATCCATTTAACTCATTAAATGAGGCTCTAGTAATGTATAGCGTCTGATCGCCACCTCTACACCACATAAAGGGAAAGCGAGTAAAGAAACCATTGATGTGGAGAAGTGGGTTTCGTATTTCAGCAAATTTGAAACGGTAACATCCACTCGTATCACCGGATTTTATAGAGCGTGAAATATCATCAATAAAAGAGTTGACGGGTTGTATATCTACATGAACAAAGTAAAGAACTTCTCCCTTCGAGGCTTTCGCTCCTTCATTCATTTGAATAGCCCTAGATGCAATTTTTGATAAAACTAATTGAACACCGTCAAACTCATTTATTTGATCAATCGTACGGTCAGTGCTACCACCGTCCACCACAATTACTTCAAACTCTTTTTTTTGAGGATGCTCTGAAAAAAATGTGAGTATTCTCTTTAGATTATTCTCTTCATTAAGAGTTGGTATTATAACACTTATAAACACAAATCAATCTATTTACTAAATACGCAGACTCTCGTTTAGTTAAAACGAAATACAATTTTATATTGCTTTCCTTTCTTGGCTTTCTTTTATGGAATTTCCTGCTTTTTCCATTGGCTTTTTAGACTTCATAATCATGAATCTAGCTGCTTTCCCAATCAATTCATGCTGTCCTTGATAGTCGTAACCAAGCTCCTTTAGTTCTTCAATTATATTTGAGTATTCCTCAGCTTTCCAAAAAGAAAAATTATCCGAATCCTGAAGGTATACAGCCTCTATTACTCCTAGTGAATGCTTTAGCATTCTAAATAGTCTTTGATCTTTAGTTTCTTTTTCTTCTTCAAAGTGTTTGGAATAAACGTCTGGCAAAAGCTGCTTGAGCCTTTCAAAGTGTTCACTCAATACAGGATGTTTATCTGTTGTCATTGCGCTATAGAGTTTAGTGTTTTTAATAATTCATTGGCTGTCTTATGCTCAGAACTAGGAGCTAGCTCTACATACTTATTGATCTGTAGAATAGCCTCTTTATATTTTTTTAGTGAAATCAAGACAAGTCCGAGGTTATAAAAGCTATTTGGATAGTCAGGCTCAATTTCAGTAGAAACTTCATAATGAACTTTTGCTAGTTCCAAATTTCCCAAATCAGAATAAACATTACCCAGGTTATAATGGGCTTCAAAATGTCTCGGATTATGCTTTAAGCATTTTGTCAAGTAGTCAATCGCTTTTGTAAATTCGTCTTGTCCAGACATCATAATACCTAAATTGCAAAAGGCATCTTCAATCGACTCTTTGTTTTCTATGGCTAAAAGATAATATCGTTCTGCATCATTATCGTTTGCCTCATCTAATGCCAATGCTTCCTCAAAAAAGGAATTAGACTTTGGCATAGAGCGCATTGGAGTGATGTCAGGAACTGAATCGAAAATGTTCATTTGTCCATAGTCTTCCAAGTTAGGTTTTCTACGTTTCCTAACTTTCTTGTGCCCCAGTTTCTCAGGAGGGTTTACAGGAAATTGAACTATTCGTGCCATTTAGCTCGCCTTTCTTTTTGATTCTTGTTCCGCTTCCTTTTTTGAGACTTTTTTCATTGGCTTCTTACTTGACTTAGCTTGATCAATACTTGCTTTCAATGCAGTCATAATATCCACCACTTCTGGTTCTTCCTCTATGTATGAAACTACCTCGTTTCCTTTGATCTTTGCATCAATCATATCTCGAAGAGCCTCATTATACTTATCTTCTAGTGTTATCTTCTTAAACTTTTTAGACATTGAATTGATAAGCATATTTGCCAACTTCAGTTGCTCTGCATCAGCTTCCTCTTCTATTCTTAAATTAGGAACGTCCACCATATTTCGAACTTCGTTTGGATAGCGAAGCTTATAAAGCATTATACCTCGATCATGTGGTGTAAGTAACACCATGCTTTCTCTATCTCTCAACACAACCTTTCCTACTCCTACTTTACCTGACTCTCTTAATGCCTGATTAAGTAACGCATATGTCTTACTCGCCACTTCTCCATCTGGCCCAGCAAAATATGGTGAATCGTATAATGTTCCATGAACTTCTGATGCATCAACAAAACCATCTATCTCAATTACTTTGGTACTCTTCAGTTTTACCTTTTCAAAATCAGTTGGCTCAACAATTACGAATTGACCCGGCTCATATTGATAGCCTTTCACAATGTCTTCTTGACGTAGAACATCTCCAGTTACCTTATCTCTCTTTTCGTACTTTACTGGGTTATTAGTCTCTTTGGATAGCAAGTTAAATTGAACTTTCTGAGCAGTATCAATAGCATTGTAAATTCTAATTGGTATAGTCACCATAGAGAATCGAATATGCCCTTTCCAAATTGCTCGCATGAATAGAATTTTAAATTACTGACGGAAATTTAGATATCTTTAACTTTTAATCAAAGTAAATGATAATAACTTATTGATTAATAATGAGTTATTAAAAATAATTATCGTTAACCAAATAATATTTGGTTAACGATAATTAAGATATTAAAGTGTTGATTTTCAATTAGTTAATAGCTAATTAGTGAAAATAAGTAATAATCCATTTCAATAGTAAAATAACGTTTTATTCTAATGAATTAAAGGCTGATCTTCTAAAAAAAAACGTTTATATAATACCACCCCTACTCATTCAAATTCGAAAAATCTATCCGATATCTCCGATAATTAAGTCTAGATATAATTGAAGAGCGACTTTAGTCCAATTTCATTTCTTACGTCTTATAACGAGTGCTATCATGTGAAGGTGAAAGCTCATAACCTACACAAAGTTAGAGTCCTAATAGAGTAGTATCGTTAGCCGTTTTTTGACTCCAAAACAATCTCTAATTCTATTAATTAGGCATGATCCAATTGCTTTCATTTATCCAAATTTTCTTCCCGCTTTTCAAAGGAATCTGATATGTTATTGGTCAAAAAATAAGAGGAGATTAAGGTGCTGACGAAAAGCGAATTTCATCACAAAAATGGATTGTTGTAAAATAAGAAAAGGGACTTCTCTCATCGCATTCAATTCCAAATCAATACATTCAAAACAAGTGTTAATTCACTAATTAAACAAATTCAAAAAAATTATCAAATAAGATGGCGAGAATGCCTACCATTTGTTGACCTAACCAAATAACCAATCTATTTTTGTCAACTTATTCTCAGATCAAATTAGAAAATATGAAAGATTTCGTTGAAGAATTGAAGTGGAGAGGCATGGTCCATGATATCATGCCAGGCACTCAAGATGAGCTAAATAAAGGCATGACTGCAGCCTACATTGGTTTTGATCCAACTGCCGATTCTCTTCATATCGGAAACATGGTTCAGATAATGACCTTAGTTCATTTTCAAAGAGCAGGACATCAACCAATAGCTTTAGTGGGAGGTGCAACAGGCATGGTAGGTGATCCTTCTGGGAAATCTCAGGAAAGAAACTTACTGGATGAGAATACATTAAATCATAACCTGGCTGGCGTAAAGAAGCAGCTTGAGCAATTTCTATCCTTTGACGGAGTGAATGCTGCTGAAGTAGTGAATAATTATGATTGGTTCAAAGAGTTCAACTTTCTTGAATTTATACGAGATGTGGGAAAACATATCACAGTCAATTATATGATGTCAAAAGATTCAGTTAAGTCTAGACTTGATTCTGGGCTTTCATTTACTGAATTCTCCTATCAATTGGTTCAGGGTTACGATTTCTATCATCTATGGAAGAATAAGGAAGTCAAGTTGCAGCTAGGAGGATCAGATCAATGGGGAAATATTGTAACTGGTACTGAGCTTATAAGACGAAAAGGGAAAGGTGAGGCTTTTGCCATGACTACTCCATTAATCACAAAAGCTGATGGGTCTAAATTTGGCAAATCAGAAGGTGGAAACATATGGCTGGATCCTGAAAGAACTTCTCCCTATAAATTTTACCAATATTGGCTAAACAGCTCTGATGAAGATGTAGAAAAATACATCAAGATTTTTTCATTAAAAGAAAGAGGGGAAATAGAAGATCTAATAGAACAGCACAGAACAGCTCCCCATGAGCGACTGTTGCAAAAAACACTCTCTGAGGAAATCACTGAAAGAGTTCACTCAAAAAGTGATTTAGAAACAGCCATAAAAGCAAGCGCTATTCTTTTTGGAAAATCCACTACTGAAGATCTAAAAACATTAGATGAGAAAACTCTTTTACAGGTATTTGAAGGAGTTCCTCAAACAGAAGTATCCAAGTCTGATCTAAATTCTTGTGATAACGTGACTGCCTTTTTAAGTGATTTGACTGCTGGGGTTGTTTTCAAATCCAAAGGAGAGGCAAGAAAAATGATTCAAGGAGGAGGCGTAAGTATCAATAAACAAAAAGTATCGAAGCATGATGCCAAAATGGAATTTGACTTACTACAAGACAAATATCTATTAGCACAGAGAGGTAAGAAAAATTATTTTCTAATAAAGATAGTCTGAGGTATCATTAACGATACTAACGAAGCACTAACTCTTCCAAATGATGTACAAGAAAATCATCCTAGAATAGCGGAAGTTTATAGGGAATAGTAGCAATGAGACAACAACTATCGTTGCTAAGTAAACACTCAAAGCAGGATCATCGAAAAATACATAGAGAATAAAAGCTGTTACTAAAAAAAGGCCCGTTGAGAAACCGTAACTAACATACATAGAACCATAGAAATTACCGGGTTCTTTTTCATACCTCAAATTACAGTTTGCACAATTTTTATGCATTGAGGACATCCTTTTCAGATTCAACATCTTATCCGTGAAGACCTCTCCTTCCCTACATTGAGGACACTTAGCGTTGAGTATTCCTGATAAAGCTGATCTTTTTGTCATTTCTTTTACTATAACGATACCATAAAAATCCAATCACCCCAAGCATAACATAAGGAGTAAAAAAAAGATAGAGAATACCTAAATTAAGTCCTGCTGCTAGCTCAGTTTCTCCATGACTTACATTATTCTTTATTTGAGTTCTACACATCGCACATTGTGCCCAATTAATCATTGGAACCAAAGAAACTAAAGTTAATAGAAGACCCCTTTTCATTTACGTTAGAGATAAAATGGCTTAATCATATAATATACCAACACTCCTGTTATAGAAACATACATCCAAACTGGATACGTAAACCTAACCATCTTGCGATGCTTATCTATTTGTTCTGTCAAAGCATAATAAAATGCGAACAAAACGAAAGGAACGACAAGTATTGAAAGTACAATATGACTAGCAAGTAATACTAAATAAGCGATTCTCGACGATCCTACTGATTTCAATTCAGTTGCATCAACTAATCCATCATGGTTAATGTCACCGAATTTAACAGACTCCACACTTGAATGATATAGAATATAAGAAATAAGGAATAAGACGCCTAAAAATAGTGCTATCATCATACAAGATCGATGAAGTACTACATTTTCATTTTTTATGGCGATTAATGCTACCACAAGCACCAAAACTGTCACTGAGTTAATACCTGCATGAACAGCGGGTAACATCTTTACCCAATCACCTCCAAAAGATAGTTTAGATGGGAAAAAAATTAAGAATGCAACTACGATAGGTATCAAAGCAGAAACCAGATAAATAATCTTTAAATACGATTTATTATCGCTTAGTTCCTTTCCCATAAGATTCTTGAATGACAAGTATATCAATTTCAGTTAAAAGCTGATCAACTCCAGCTCTAGACAACTCATAAACACCCCATAGTCCTGCATCACTTAACAAAACTAAGTCAGACTCGGAATGGTTTATGCAATCAAAAAAAGATTGTTCCTTTTTCTCGAGATTTACTTTTCGCTTATTTGCTCCATATACTACCCTGTTCATATAATTTGACTCAGTCAGAGTCAAAGAGTCTAAAGTAGTCACTACTACAATTTCCTTAAAATCAGAACAGTCTTCTGAAATAGAAGACTGTAACTCTAATGCAAAATTATTATTTCCAAATAGCTGAATAAACAAATACCAAGCAACCGGTATGAGAAAAATAATAAAAAAAGCTATTCGTTTTGGTCCCTTTCTGGTTGACAAGGCTATTTATAAAGAAGTTCCAAAATAGCTCCGCCCTGATAAATCATGATGAAGATAAAAAATACCACGAAAAGCATCGGAAGTATAATCGACATCTTCAGTGATTTCTTCTCATGACCTAAGTGCATGAATTCTGCAACTATGTAGTAAGCCTTAACAATTGTCAATACTATGAAAACCACTATACGTACCCATTTGTACTCATGAGGCACTGTAAAAGCTATCAAAAATTCAACTGCAGTAATTGCAGCTAAATATCCCATTACAACTAGAAAGTTCTTAACCTTCGCTTTGTCAACTGGTTGTACTTCAACCTGTGGAGTTTGCTGTTCCATTTATATCTACAATTAAAATTTATACCAAGTAAAAGAATGTGAATACGAAAACCCATACTAAATCTACAAAGTGCCAGTATAAACCAACCTTCTCAACCATTTCATAATGTCCTCTTCTTTCAAAAACACCTGTCATAGCTTGATAGAATATGATGAAATTCAAAAGTATTCCACTAAAGACATGAAAGCCATGAAATCCTGTAATAAAGAAGAACAATGCTGCAAAATTTGGAGGCCCATACTGATTAGAACTTAAGCCTGCTCCTGTTAAGAAATTTCCAACCGCATTCATCGACATATCTGCACCATGAATAAAATGTGACCATTCCCATGCTTGACAACCCAAGAAAGTAATTCCTCCAAGTAAAGTCCAAAGCATCCATTTTTCAACCGCCTTTCTGTCCATCCGTTCGCCAGCCTCTACCGCTAACACCATTGTCACACTGCTTATGATCAAAATGAAAGTCATAATCCCAACAAAAACCAATGGAAGTTCTATCCCATGCAAAAATGGAACTGCTTCAAATACCTTCTCAGGTATCGGCCAATATTCTTGAGAAAACTTAAACGCCTCAACGGTACCTTCATATGAAGGATGACTGAACCTAATCAATCCGTAAGTGATCAATAATGCAGAGAAAGTAAATGCATCTGATAATAGAAAAAACCACATCATCAGCTTACCATAGCTAGATTTCATAGGTGATACGCCACCACCCCAGATGTTTTCTTTTCCCTCGTCTACTAATACAGCAGAATTTGCCATGCGTTATAGGTTTATCGGTTAGTTATTGAAAATCAAAAATAAGTATAAATACAACCAAAGTCCACCAAGAAAATGCCAGAATGTAGTACACATCTCTATTCTTAACATACTTTTTGAATGAACCTTGTAATTAAATGATTGAACAAGTACAATTCCTAAAAATATTAGTGCTCCAGCTAGGTGAACAACGTGCAATCCTGTAAAGACATAAACAAATGAACTTGCTGGATTCCCAACAAAATGAAAGCCACTTTCTACAAGCTCTCCCCACGCTAACCATTGTCCAAATACGAAAGCTATTGCCAAAAGACCCGTAACAACCAGTCCTATTTTAACATTGCCAATATTATTTTTCTTGGAAGAGAGATAAGCAAAGTGCATCGAAACACTGCTTAATACTATTAATATAGATGTGTATTTGAATAAATCTGGAAAGTCGACATAAACCCAATCACCGAAAGATTTTTTTACAATGTATGCACTCGATAGAGATACAAAAATCATAGTAACTGATACAAGAAAAAGCCACATTCCAAATTTTTGTGGATTTATTGATCTAGTATTTTTATTCAAAGTTGCTTCACCTGTCATATCTTATCCATTAAAAACGCTATCTGCACAATTGGCAAATAAATAAATGATCCAAACATGATCATTTTTGCCTTTTGATTCGAAATGTTTTTCATTAAACTAAAAGTCTGTGCCAAAAAAAGTACGCCGCAAATGGTTGCTACAATTCCGCTTGTTAATCCTGTCAATCCAAAGAATGTAGGTAGCAAACCCAGTGGTAATAAAAACAATGTATAGATCATTATGTTTATTGCGGTGTTCATATCCTTAGCTCCCCCACCTGGTAGAAGCTTAAATCCTGCCTTTTTATAATCATCATCGGACACCCAAGCTATAGCCCAAAAATGTGGGAATTGCCAAATGAATTGTATACCGAAAATAATTAATGCCTCATAAGAAATAGTTCCACTTGCAGCTGTCCATCCTATTAAAGGTGGTAATGCCCCTGGAAGCGCTCCTACAAATACTGCAATTGACCCTACTCGTTTTAATGGCGTATACACAAATGCGTAGAGAATTAGTGAAACTAGAGATAGAGCCGCTGTAAGTAGATTGGCAAACGTCATAAGGAATACCAAACCTAGAATGCCCGTAATTATACTAAACCAAAATGCTTGCAAACTAGTAATTCTATGTGATGGTATTGGGCGTTTGTGAGTACGATTCATCATCGCATCGTATTCTTTTTCAATAATCTGATTTATGGTGACGGATGATCCAGAAATAAGAAAGCCTCCTATTAAAAACCCCACTAAATTAATCCACGAAATGACAGCTTGATTTGCAAGCAAATATCCAAATCCAGAAGAGAAAACAACTAAAAAAGACAATCTAGGTTTTAGCAATTCATAATAGGCTTTTGCCTTATCTGATGCTGTAAGTGTAGTATATTGAATAGAAGTGTCCAACTATGTAGTTTTGATTCTCAAAGTTAAATAAAAAACAAGGCTGAAAATACTCGTAGCTAACAATAAATGCAATGGCTGTAGCCAATAAGGAAACTCGAAATTAGCCAATCCAATACCAGCCAAAGCTGTCAAAACAATCAAGGTTAATAAAACCTTTGCATGCTTAACTAATACATAAACATCTTGTTTCTGAACTAAGTATAAAAACACTAATGACACAATAAGTATCAACCAAGAGTATGAACGATGTGTGAGAAAAACAAAAGATAGATTCTCTAACCAAAGATCTCTACTTATTTCATTTGTAACAAAATCATCAACTTCTCCTCTCACCTCTGTTCCCAAGATCACTTGTGGTATTACTAAAATGAAAAGCCCCAAAATCAGATAAAATAAACTCCTACTTGTCACTTTTTCTTTCTCCCTCGCTAATACCCCCATCCATATAAGTAGGGCTACTATCAACAGCGCCAAAAGCATATGAAAGGTTATAAATCCATGCAACAAATTAGTAGAAACTACTAGAGATCCAACCCAACCTTGAAAACCTGTTAAAACGAATATAAATACTCCTAAAGAAGGCAATAAGTATCCTTTTCTCAGTCTTAAGGAAAATATCATATTCAGGAATACCAATAAACCTATTAGTACTCCAACTAATCTGTTTACATATTCTATCCAAGCTTTAGTAACATTAAACTCTTCCTCTTGCAATATGGACGGATCAGAGGTTATTCTCTTACTTAGATCTGAATATCCTAATCTCTCGAAAATAGATGCCAAGCGTTCGTTCTTTTGAAGTCTTTTAGACTTAAAAACTTCCAAATAATTCGACGGAAGTTGATCTGAAGTAGTTGGTGGAATATAAGAACCGAAACATTTTGGCCAGTCTGGACATCCCATACCAGCTCCAGTACTTCTAACTATGCCACCAATTAGGATCAGTACAAGTACTGATCCTAACGTGATTGAATTTATGATTAAGAAAAGTTTCCCCTTAGTCATTCGCTTTAGACACCCCTGTTACATCCTCCTTTTGTGCAATCTCGTCTTCATGCTCTAGGTTAGACTCAGGTGTGTGCGAATAAGGCACTGTTTGTGGTATGAAGTCTGGCATATCAGCCTTTTCTTCATCTGATAATTTATTCCAATGTTCATCTTTGATTGGCTTACTATAATCATAAGGCCATCTAAAAATTCTTGGTATAGCACCAGGCCAATTTCCATGCTGAGGAAATCTTGGAGTAGTCCACTCCATAGTATTTGACTTCCATGGATTTAGTGGAGCTAACTTACCTCTAAATATACTGTAGAAGAAATTGAACAAGAATATGAACTGAGCTGCAAACGTAATGATAGCAGCAACACTCACTAATGAATTAAGGTCAGCATAGGTACTGAATGTATCAAAAGAAGTAAATGAGTAATATCTTCTTGGAAAACCAGCAATTCCAATATAATGTAGTGGGAAAAATACCATGTAGATACCTATGAATGATAACCAAAAGTGGATTTTTCCTAATTTATCACTCATCATTCTACCAAACATTTTCGGAAACCAATGATAAACACCAGCTAATAGGCCAAAGAAAGAAGCACTACCCATTACAAGGTGGAAATGGGCTACTACAAAATAAGTATCATGAAGATTGATGTCCAATACAGAGTTACCTAAGAAAATACCTGTAAGTCCTCCCGATATAAAGAAGGATACCAATCCAATAGAAAACAACATTGCTGGAGTAAATATGATATTACCTTTCCATAAAGTAGTTATGTAATTGAAAGCTTTAATTGCAGATGGAACTGCTATAACCAATGTCAATATAGTAAATACAGATCCTAGAAATGGATTCATCCCCGTTATAAACATGTGGTGTGCCCATACAACAAAAGATAAAAAGCCAATTCCTAACATTGAACCAATCATCGCCTTGTAGCCAAAAATTGGCTTACGAGAATTCGTTGATATGATTTCAGATGTTATTCCCAATGCTGGAAGTAATACAATATAAACTTCAGGGTGTCCTAGAAACCAGAATAGATGCTGATACAATATTGGGCTACCACCAGTATTTGGTAAAGCTTCACCAAGAATGTAGATATCGGACAAATAGAAACTTGTTCCTAATGATCTATCGAATATTAAAAGAAGAGCCGCTGAAAACAAAACTGGGAATGATAACAAACCTAGTATGGCCGTAATAAAAAATGCCCAAATAGTCAAAGGAAGCCTTGAGAAGGTCATCCCTTGTGTTCTCATATTAATTACAGTTGTTATATAGTTTATGCCCCCTAACAAGGTAGAAGCAATAAACAGTGCCATCGCTACTAACCATAAGGTCATTCCCATACCAGAACCCTGAATGGCCTGTGGTAAAGCACTTAATGGAGGATAAACAGTCCAACCGCCACCTGCTGGTCCAGTTTCAATAAATAAAGAGACGAACATTACAACACTTGATGCAAAAAAGAACCAATATGATAGCATGTTCATAAAGCCTGAAGCCATATCTCGAGCACCAATCTGCAATGGAATCAAGAAATTAGAGAAGGTACCACTTAAACCAGCTGTTAATACAAAAAATACCATGATAGTACCGTGCATCGTGACTAATGCTAAATAGAATTCTGCATCTATCTTACCAGCGTCAGTTATCCACTCACCAAGAATTGGCCTCAACCAACCCAAATCCATATCAGGAAATCCTAATTGCAATCTAAAAATCACCGATAATGCACCACCAATTATTGCCCACAAAATACCTGTGATCAAAAATTGTTTGGCTATTGTCTTGTGATCAGTCGTAAATATATACTTACTCACGAACCCTTGCTCGTGGTGCTCTTCTTCGTGGTGATCGTCGTGCGACAAATCTTCTTGTACTTGTATATCCGTTACTGACATATCTTCTTATTTAGAACTGCCTACAGCAGTACTGATATTTTTTTGTTCTCCACTATTGTTTTCAATTCCAGATGCGATCATAGCCGCCTCCTTCAAATCTTGAGGTACCTGACTGAGGTAAGTCGGGTTTTGCTTTAACCAAGAATTCTCTTGCTGTTCCTTATACCAAGCATCATACTCATCTTGTTCCAAAACAGTAATAATTCCCTTCATACCATAATGGCTCTTTCCACAAATTTTATTACAAACTAGTTCGTAATTGAAGTCAGGATTACCCGTTTTTTCTCTCATTTCAGCTGTTGATACAGTAGGTACAAACCAAAACTGTGTTGGCATACCAGGAACAGCGTTCATTTGCATTCTAAAATGTGGATTATAAACACTATGTATTACATCTCTTCCTCGAATCTTTAACAAAACAGCCTTGTCCTTTGGAAGCACTAATTGCGTTGGTATAAAATCATCGTGAGATCTCTGATCTTCTAAGTCAACTCCCATTGAGTTGATAGCATCAATTTTTCTGAAGTCAGACTTACCAAGTTCTCCATCCTTCCCAGGATACCTGTAAGCCCAAGCAAACTGATAACCCATTACTTCAATTGTTTCAGCATTTTCTGGGGCAGGCCCTGTTATCTTATTCCACTGTTTCAAACCAGAAATAATCAAACCTGCTAGAACAATAGCTGGAACAATTGTCCAGATCATTTCTAGTTTATTATTGTGAGGATAATATTTTGCTCTTTGCTGCTTCTTATGTCTGTATTTCCAAGCAAACCATACAAGGAATAAATGTGTGACAACAAAAACAGCCACCGTTATATACATGGTTATCCAAAATAAATCTTCAACTATAATACCATGTTCTGATGTGATAGGTAAATTATAATTATCATATTCAGAGATGGAGAAATAGAAAAAACCTATGAAACCTACTACGGTAAATAAGATCAGTAGTACTCCTTGAGCACTATTCCAAGAAGCTATTACCCCTTTTCCTTCCTTCTTTACAACATCGACCAATGCGGTAGCTCTGTAAGCAACTACAAGTACTGCAATGATTAATACGACCGCTACTGCTATTATTAAATTAAGCATAACCTATTACTTCTTCTAATTAAATATGATGATGCAAACTCTCATTCAACATTGGATGATTTTTAGCGTAAAGTGGTGCTTTTGATATGGAGTTTAAAACAACATATAAAAATGCACTAGCAAAAACGCAAATCAATCCTACTTCTAAAAACCCGAAACCTCCGCTGGCACCCAGTGTCCCTGGTGTCATCATTAGATAAAAATCTAACCAATGACCAAAAACAACTATGATACAAACAACCTTCAACATTCTCGTATGTCTCTTCGCATCTCTTGTTATCAATAACAAGAAAGGCATAAAGAAGTTTAAGATTAAATTAATATAAAATACTGGAGCGTAATGATCACTTTTCCATCGTTCCATAAAGTAAACCGTCTCTTCAGGAATGTGAGCATAATAAATCAATAGAAACTGGGCAAACCATATGTACGTCCAGAAAATGGTAAACGCAAATACAAATTTTCCTAAATCGTGAATATGATTTTCATTCACAACTTCTAAATATCCTTTATCCTTTAAAGTTACTACAATGAATAATGTCAAGGCCAAACCAGCTACCCACCAACTTGCGAATGCATACCAGCCAAACATAGTACTAAACCAATGAACATCAATAGACATGATCCAGTCCCAAGCAGCAATTGATGAGCTTACAGCAAATATTACCAAAAACACTGCTGCTACAGACCTCATCTTATACCAATTTTGACTTCCTCCTTCCAAATCTTCTTGGAAAGCCAATGAACGCATCTTTCTGAAGAACAAGTACCATACAGAAAAGAAAATAACTAATCTAGCCACCCAAAAAGCAGGGAAAGATCCTCCCTCCATGGGCCAGAAGAAGTATGCTTGTTTTCCTTCCACTATCGGATCGTAATGTGAGCTATCTGCATCATACAAATCTGCATGAGTCCAATGGAATAGATCGTGACCTCCAAATAAAAACACAGCAAGTAAGCCAACAAAAGCGATAGGCAACCAAGATCCAAACGACATTGAAATTCTCTTAACTCCTACCGACCATGCAGCCTGTGATGCATACTGTAATGCGAAAAAGAATACTCCAATTATGGCTAAACCAGCGAAGTATACATTATTAATCCAAAGATTAACTAAAAATCGTTTCATCCATGATGGACCATGATCACCAGAGGTCTCGCCATGATCATCCTCCATGTGACCTTCGTCACCATGATTTTCTATCTGACCATCACCATACGGTTCTTCATCGTGACCGTCAGCGATCGCTTCCGTATTATCACCATGACCATCATCATGATGATCTCCAGAACCCATAGTAGCGATTCCCAATACTGTTAAAACCAATCCTACAATAAATAGGATGATTAATGTTTTCTTGGCTTTCGCTGTAAATTCGAATTGTTCTTTTGATGCCATTTCTGAATCTTAGTTCTTTTGTAATTCTTTTACATATCGTGCGATTCTCCAACGATCACCAGGACTAACCTGTGAGCCATGAGCACCCATAAGTCCTTTACCATAGGTTATCACGTGGAAAATATGACCTTCCGTAATTTCTTTATATGCTGCTCCATTTAAATTAGCAACTCCTGCAAATGGTGTCGCAACCAATCCATCAGCATTTCCTTTTTCACCATGACAGTGCTCACAGTAACTATCGTACAATATTTTCCCTTGCTTCACCACATCAGTATCTGATGAATCCAAAGGACTTATAACTAGCGAACCAGCCTCAATATCATCCGCAGAAATTCTGTAAGGAAGAGGTTGTCCCCTTCTCACTGTATTTGAAACAGGCTCTCGCATGTTCATTTTGAATTCATTGTAAGGATTAGAATTATAAAACTCTCCATGTCCATCTTCTTCATTAGAATCCAACCAATTACCAGCGTCTTCATCAGTAATCTGTGAAAGCTGTTCGTAAGGTGTAGAATGGTACATTTGAGGAGCATACTCCAATCCTGTATCATCTACACCTGCTGTACATGAAACAATTACTGTTCCTGCTACAAGTATTCCTATAAATCTAAGTGTTGATTTCAGTATCATTATCAATCAAACTTTTTATTGTTAACTTCAGATGCACCACTGTCATTCAGTGTTTTTTTAATATCCGATTCAGATATATTATTGGAATCCAAATCGATAGCCATCACGTGTTTATCATCTGTAATTCGAATATCATAAATTCTTGGCTTGCCCCATGGTTTAAGATTACATATCGTGAAAAATGTTCCAACCATACCAAAGGACGCTAGTAATACTGTTAATTCAAATGTAACGGGTATAAATGACGGAATTGGAATAAAGTCTTTTCCCCCTATAATCATAGGCCAATCTACTCCCATCATACCGATCATCATAGTCAATGCCAATGAAGTTCCCGTGATTCCAAATAGAAATGCAGCTACAGAAAGCCAGCTACGCTTGTACCCGAGTGCTATTTCAATTCCATGAACAGGAAACGGAGAATAAACCTCTTCAATTTTAACTCCACTATCCCTAACTGTTTTAATGGCATCCATCAAAACATCCTCATCCTCATATACGCCCAGTACGTAATTAGTTCCGTGTGACATAATTAACTATTCGATTTCTTTTGACCACCAGTCGATTTCAAAATACTTTTGACTTCAGCCATATTAATTACAGGGAAGAACTTCGCAAAAAGGAAGAAAGCTGTAAAGAATAGACCGAAAGTAAATACGTATGTCCCCACATCAACCCATGTTGGATAAAACATAGCCCAACTTGATGGAAGGAAATCTCTGTGTAGAGATGTAACAATAATCACAAATCTTTCAAACCACATTCCAATATTTACAATAATCGAAATAACGAATGTAGCTGCTAGGTTTGTCCTGATTTTTTTGAACCAAAATAATTGAGGTGATATAACATTGCAAGTCATCATTGAAGCATACGCCCACCAGTAAGGTCCAGTAGCTCTGTTGATAAAGGCATACTGTTCAGCCTCAACTCCAGAGTACCATGCAATAAAAAACTCTGTTATGTAAGCAATCCCTACAATTGATCCTGTAACAATGATGATAATGTTCATCATTTCAATGTGCTGAATTGTTATATAATCTTCTAACTTATAAACCTTTCTGACAACCAAAAGCAATGTAAGCACCATTGCAAATCCCGAGAAGATTGCTCCCGCTACAAAGTATGGAGGGAAAATAGTAGTATGCCAACCCGGAATAACTGAAGTTGCAAAGTCAAATGATACAATCGTGTGTACAGAAAGTACTAAAGGTGTCGCTAGACCTGCCAATACCAAAGAAACAGTTTCATAATGAGCCCAAGTCTTTGCTCCTCCAACCCATCCGAAACTCAATGCTCCGTAAACAGCTTTAGAAACTTTATTTGTTGCTCTATCTCTAATAGTTGCAAAATCTGGTATAAGACCTATGAACCAGAACACAAGAGAAACTGAAAAATAAGTGGATATAGCGAATACATCCCAAAGTAATGGTGAGTTAAAATTCACCCAAAGTGATCCGAATGTATTTGGTAATGGAAGTGCCCAATAAAATCCTAACCATGGTCTTCCCATGTGTAATACAGGGAACATTAGGGCACATATTACAGCGAAAATCGTCATCGCCTCAGCTGCTCTATTTATTGACATTCTCCAACGCTGACGGAATAGAAGCAATACAGCGGAAATCAATGTCCCTGCGTGTCCTATTCCAACCCACCAAACGAAATTGGTAATATCCCAAGCCCATCCAACAGTTTTATTAAGACCCCAGCTTCCGATTCCTTCCCATAGCAATACACCTACAGCGTATCCACCTATGGCTAATAGACCCAATGAAACGGCCATTGCAAATAGCCAGAGTTTGGTTGGCTTTTGCTCTACCCTTCCTGCTATATCGTTAGATACGTCATGGTTGGTTTTGCCGCCGGTTATTAAGGGTATCCTTACTTCTGATTCTGCGTGCATTATGCTTCAGCTTTTTCTTTGTTAGTATCTTTATTTCTTACCTTGGTTAGGTACCAAACATTAGGCATCACTCTAAGCTCTTCCAACACGTGGAATGCTCTTGGTTCCTTAGCCTCAACGCCTTTCCCATTCTCCATCGGTTTCACTTTCAACTTCTTAGAGATTTTACTCTCAGTGTCTTTCATATCACCGAACACCAATGCTTCTGTTGGACAAGATTTAACACAAGCTGTCTGAATTTCTCCATCAGCAGGTCGTCGACCTTCTTTCTTCGCTTGTAACTTACCAGCTTGTATTCTTTGCACACAGAATGAACACTTCTCCATCACCCCTCTAGCTCTTACCGTCACATCAGGATTCAAGACCATCTTACCTAGGTCGTTGTTCATTGCCGTGTTTGTGTCAAACTTAGCATTATCATGGTATTTGAACCAGTTGAATCTTCTCACCTTATATGGGCAGTTATTAGCACAATACCTTGTACCAATACATCTATTGTAAGCCATCATATTAAGGCCTTCAGTACTATGAGTTGTTGCGGCAACAGGACAAACTGTCTCACAAGGAGCATTGTTACATTGCTGACACATCATAGGTTGGAATGTTACCTCAGGATTATCTGCTGCAACCTCACTGTCTGATACAATATTGGAATCTAAATCATCTTCAGTGATTTTATCTTCATCTCTAGAACTGAAATATCTATCAATTCTAATCCAGTGCATTTCTCTACGATTAAGCACTTCCTCTTTCCCAACAACTGGAATGTTATTTTCTGTCTGACAAGCAATAGTACATGTTCCACAACCAGTACATGAATTCAAGTCAACGATCATTCCCCAATGATGATTAGGGTATTCATGACCTTTCCAGATAGAAACCGCATAAGGCTTTTTCTTACCTTCAGAAGTAGATATTTGAGGGAAATATCGACCAGCTTGCGCGTCTTTTTGATACTGATCTAATGTCGTTTCTTGAATTACTGTTTCTCTTCCAGCGTAGGTTTGGCTTGTCTGTGTTTGAGGCACTTTAACCACGTCTTCGCTTACCTCAAGAGAAGCATTCGAAGCTGAAAAATTAACTCCAGAACTCGTATTACTTACAAACTGATAAGCATTAACTCCAACACCATTTCCAACGGATCCCGCGCTTGTCCTTCCATAACCTAGTGCTAAACCAATAGTACCATAAGCTTGGCCAGGCATCGGCATCACAGGAGCTTGAACTGACTTACCTCCTACTGAAAGTGTAGCCATTTTGTAGTCCATATCTCCATCTTTCACTTTCCATCCGTTCTCTCTCGCTTCACGAGGATTTACCGTAATGTAATTATCCCAGCATGCTTTAGTGATCGGATCAGGCATTTCTTGCAACCAAGGATTATTGGCCAAAACACCATCTCCCACAGAATAGTTAGTGTACAGAACTAACTCTGTTCCACTTGTATTTTCGTTTTTAAGATTTCCAGCGACAGAAGCAGCGTCAACAGAAACTGCTCCCACATTGGAAGAATTTTCAGTTTCGAACACACCATCTTGTACGCATTTGTCCCAGAATGAATCAAAATCACCAGAAGCTAATGATTTCCATCCCTCTCTTACAAAATCGTAATAACTCGTAGAATTACCAGACCAAACCAAGAATGATTCTTGTGCTTGTCGTGTATTGAAAATATTTTTTATAGTAGGCTGAGAAACACTCAGCTGACCTGTTACAGGCTCAAAATCATTCCATGACTCTAAGTAATGATGATCTGGAGTCAAATATTTCACAGCGGCTGCAGTCTCATCTACTCTATCAGTAGTTGAGATAGAAGTTTTCGCTTTTGAAATAGCTCCACTTAGTTCTTGACCAAGAGCATGATCGTACACAGGATTACAATTATAGAACATTACTGTTCCTATTTGCCCGCCCTTTAGATCTGATACAAATTGGGAAAAAGATTTGTCACTTCCCTTTCTTGTATTAATAGACTTAGAAATATCGATTGAAGATTCATAGGCTCCAACCATATTATTGATGGCTATCACCATCAGCTGAACGTTTACATCATTTGAGGATGAAACAACCAAAGAAGTCCCTTTGGTATTCCAAAGATCACGTGCTGCTTTTTCTAATATTACTGAATCTTCTACTTTTCCTGTTTGTACACCAGCAACACCAGCCTTTGAGGCGATCATGTTGTAAAGATTCGCGATATAAAGCCCTTCTTGAGAAGGTTTAACTGGATATCTGTAGTCAGCGTTTGCGCCAGTCAAAGAAAGAACAGACTCAAATGAATAAAGTCTTGACATATCTTTCTTATCATCACCAAGCTGACGAGAAGAAGCAAATTGCTTATTGTTCATTGATTGGTTTGGCCAGTTTCCTAAGAAATCAGCACCAAAAGAAACAATAGTTTTTGCTTTTGAGAAATCATGTGAAGGCATGGCTCTGTTTCCAGTAGCTGACTCATAAGCATCCAATAGACCACTAAAAGAAATAGGATCGTACTGTACATGCTCAACGTTTCCATATTTTGCTTGTAGCACTTCTATTGTTCTTAAAGTAGATGGGCTGCAGTTAGAATAAGAAACAACAACAACTTTACCTGAATTGGCACCCAATTCAGTCTTAATTCGATCATCAATGGTCGCCCAATCAGTATCTTCACCTCCTATTTGAGGATTTTTGAGTCTTTGTTCGTCATAAAGTGATAAAACAGAGGCCTCAACTTGAGTTGAAGTTCCTCCTCCACTTACTTTTGAAAGATCATTTCCTTCAATTTTTATTGGACGACCTTCTCTGGTTTTTACAACTACACTGCAGTAATCGTTACCCATTGAATAAGTGGATGCATAATAGTTAGCAACCCCTGGATCAACGTCAACTGGCTTGTTTACATAAGGAATTGCCTTTCTAACCGGAGCTTCACAAGCTGCTAATGAAACAGCCGCTACTCCAAATCCCATCAGCTTTAGAAAATCTCTTCTTGAAGGCTCTCCACTGTCAGTACCACCATTTACAGGTAAATACTCTGCGAATTCTTTAGACGCTCTTTCCTGAAAATTTGGTGTATTTTCCAGTTGCTCTAAACCTTTCCAGTATGTCTTATTCTTGTTCATTATCCTTAGGTCAGACTTTATTGAATATTAATAGTGACATTTAGCACATTCCAAACCTCCGATATCTTCTACCTTCATTGGTTCTTTACTCTGTTCTGAATGCAGCTTTACAAGCTTACTATAGTATTCGTTTCCTTTAGTATTTACATCTGTTTCTCTGTGGCAATTAATACACCATCCCATTGTGAGATTTGCATACTGATATACCACTTCCATTTCTTCAATTGGTCCATGACAAGTCTGACATTCTATTTCAGCAACATTAACATGTTGTGAATGATTGAAATAAGCCAAATCAGGAAGATTGTGAACCCTCACCCATTCAATAGGTTTAGTATTATTACCGTATGTTTTTGTTTCGGGATCGTAATCAATTGCTGCATAAATTTTAGCAATCTCTTCTGACTCAGTTTTAACCTGAGAGTGACAATTCATACAAATATTAGGCGAAGGAATATTTGCAGACTTAGACTTATTTACTCCTGTATGACAATACTGGCAATCAATTTCATATTGTCCAGCATGTATTTCATGTGAAAATGCAATAGGCTGAGTTGGTTGATACCCTTGTTGGACGCCTACTGTAAATGCTCCATCTATTAATGTTTTAAGAATTAATATAGTAAATATGAATACCACAGTACCGACAAATGAGTTGCTTTTAAGAAAGGCCATCATATCAAATGATTGACCAACCAATTCTTGATCCTCTTCTGAAAGGTCTTTTTGTTCCTTAAGGTGTTTTGAAAGTGTTTTTGCCGCTAGAGCTAGAGCAAACAATGCCAAAACAAGAACTACTATCAATATTATGATTACCGCAATTAAGTAAGATGAGGAAATTGACTCCCCTCCTCCTTCAACAGTTGCTTCTTCAACTATTACTACATCTGGTCCTTTTATTGTTTCATCTTGAATGTATGCCAAGAGCTCAATGATTTGTTCATCGGAGAATGGATAGGCTGGCATAACCGTTTTTCCATATTCTTCGTAAATAGCAATTGCATCTTCATCACCTGTGGCTATAAACGCCTGCGAATTTTTAATCCATGAGTTCAACCAATCTATTGATCTTCTCTCGTAGACACCTGCTAGCGCAGGTCCTATTCGAACGTTATGAACTTGGTGACACTGTGTACAATTTGCTTTAAAAGAGGCTTCTCCCGATTTTATCACCCCTTCATCGGTGGGAATATCTTGAGAATATGAACCAGTGACAGCTATTAATCCCAGCGTTAAGCTTAGAAGGGTCTTGGTTAGGTTAAATGTAATTTTCGACATGTATTTCGATTGCTTGAAATCAAACGTGTACAAATGTAATATGGCCTTATTGTATTTCAAAGATGGCTTTATAAACGATGTTGCGAAAATAGCTTAACAGATTTTAAAAAGATGATATTCAGCATGTTAAGATTTTTTACTTTTCAATAAATCTAGTTATTTAGAATGATTTTAAATAAAATATTCGTATTGCATTTTTAGAGTTTTAGACAGGTTATCCACATTCCTAATTTTCCCTCAAATAATCATAAAATAATTGATGTATTGTCGGCCTTACATTCAGCTTATAGATATTGGTGTAAGTACGGGATGGATATACTCTATTTGATAAAAAAATGAATAGTAAATCATTTTCTGGATCTGCCCACACCAATGTGCCTGTATAACCTGTATGACCATAACTT
This sequence comes from Ekhidna sp., assembly GCA_045106975.1. Taxonomy (GTDB): domain Bacteria; phylum Bacteroidota; class Bacteroidia; order Cytophagales; family Cyclobacteriaceae; genus Ekhidna. The sequence continues at coordinate 48,246 of JBGCFL010000135.1, forward strand.
CGAAAGCTGGCTTCTTTCGCCACACTACTTATTAGTGAGTCATATTGTAATAATGGCTTATCAAAGCCAAGGCCTCTCCTATTTTCATTATTTGGATATTGTGCAGTCGTAAATAATTCTATGGTTTGTGATTTAAGATATTCTACTCCTTCATAACTCCCATCATTTAATAGCATTTGCCAAATCTTAGATACATCTGTCGCATTACCAAAAAGACCAGCATTACCGGATACTCCTTTCATCATAATTGCACCTTCGTCATGCACCACTCCATGAATATTTGTCCCTCTGAAAAATGTATCAATTTCAGTTGGTGCGATTTGAGTCTCGTCGAACCTGTTTAATGGATTGAAGCCCAAAGTTTCCAAATTCATTGAATCATAAAACTGAGTTTTAAGATAGCTATCAAAATCTTCCCCTGATAGATTCTCAACAATTTCAGGAATCAAATAGAAAAACAGACCAGAGTAGCGATAGCCCTTTTCAAGGGAAACTTCAGACCTCTTAATCATTCTCTTTATTTCATCATAAAAATCATCATGTAAGAATAGGCTATCTGAAAGCTGATACTGATAATTTTCATCATAGTGCGATTTGATTATCCCATTCTTAAAATCCCCGTTTCTTTTCTTTGATTCTTTATAATAAGGTATCCATGGATATAATCCAGCCTGATGCGCAAGTGCTTCCCTAAAAGTAACATCCCCTACCTTTCGTCCAATCCCTTTCAAATATTGATAGATAGGATCATCAAGAGAAAATGCTCCGTTCTCATAAAGCTTCATCAAAGCCAGAGTTGCTCCCATGACCTTAGTCACTGATGCTAAATCGTATATATCATTGATCGCTACCCTTCTCGTAGAATCATATGTATGGTAGCCATACGATTTTGAAAAGAAAACACTATCTCCTTTTGAAGCATAAACCACACATCCTGGAAACGCTTCATTCCGAATAGCATTCATAACGATACTATCAATTTCACAGCTCACATCTTCAAAAGAAATCCTCTCTTCTGTTCTCTGTCCAAACACAGACGCTATATATAAGAAGAAAATGATATTAAATGTAAAACGGCAATCGTGCATGATTTAATTTTGGAGTTCCCCACAACATTACCAAAATATCACCTTTAAATCTCGACTCAAACACAAGTTGTTTGTAAATGGAGAGCAAATAGTGACTCCTAATCAAGAGTACTAGTACTAGAGCTGAACTAACATTGAAGACTGAAGTCAACAACAAATGAAGAAGAAGTATTTCATTATCGATTTTGATAGCACTTTCACTCAAGTGGAAGCGCTAGATATTTTAGCAGAAATTTCCTTGGAGGGGCACGATACTAAAAAGGAATCTATAGATGCCATAAAAACAGCAACAGATAAAGGAATGGATGGATCCCTATCCTTTAGGGCGTCCTTAAAAGAAAGAATCCAAATTCTCAAGTCCAACAAATCTCACCTACCAGAATTAGTTAGAAGATTAAGCAAATTGATTTCACCCTCTTTTCATAGAAATGCTGAATTCATTAAAAATAATAAGGACAACATTTACATCATTTCAAACGGATTCAAAGACTTTATTGTACCCATTGTTGGGCAATATGATATCCTAGAAGAAAATGTATTTGCAAATGAATTTGAATATGATGTTGATCATAACATAATTGGCTTTGATGAAACGAATATATTATCCAAGAATAATGGTAAACCAAAGCAGATTGAGCAGCTAAAATTAGACGGAGAGATTTTTGTCCTTGGAGATGGGTTTACTGATTTCGAAATAAAAAAAGCTGGATTAGCTAATAAATTCTATGCATTCACAGAAAATGTAAGAAGAGAGAATGTTCTAAATCAAGCTGATCACGAAGCTCCAACACTTGATGAATTTCTTTTCACAGAAAATCTAGAAAGAGCTCACTCCTACCCAAAGAATAGAATCAAAGTTCTACTACTTGAAAACATTCATCAATCAGGGATTGACAAGTTAAGAGCTGAAGGGTATCAAGTAATCTCTCACACATCTGGAATGACTGAAAATGAACTTTGTGAAGCCATAAAAGACGTAAGTATTCTTGGCATTCGATCCAAGACCATGGTGACTGAAAAAGTACTAGATCATGCAAAAAGATTGCTTGCTGTTGGGGCTTTTTGCATTGGCACAAATCAAATTGAAATAGAAAAATGCCTGAAAAAAGGCATAGCAGTATTTAACGCTCCCTTCTCAAATACTCGTTCAGTTGTAGAGTTGGCAATTGCGGAGATTATACTTTTAATGAGAAACCTTCCCGACAAGTTAGCGAAAATGCATCAAGGAAAATGGGAAAAATCTGCTTCTGGAAGCTTTGAGGTTCGAGGTAAAACCTTAGGGATAATTGGTTACGGAAAAATTGGATCTCAACTATCTGTACTGGCTGAAGGGTTAGGCTTAAATGTGCAATACTTTGATATAGAAGACAAACTTGCATTGGGAAATGCTACGCAATGTTCCTCTTTAGATCAACTTCTGAAGACTTCTGACATTATTAGCTTACATGTTGACGGTAGACCCGAAAATGAGCACATCATTGGCAATACTGAGTTTAAAAAAATGAAAAATGGAGTTGTTTTCATCAACCTGAGTAGAGGCCATATAGTGGAAATAGACTCGCTTGTGGAGAATATAAAGTCTGGAAAAATTCATGGCACGAGTGTTGACGTATTTCCTAAAGAACCTTTGAATAATGAGGAACCTTTTCAATCCCCTCTAATAGGTTTGAATAACACTATGCTTACGCCGCATGTGGGAGGTAGCACCTTAGAAGCTCAGGAAAATATAGCCGATTTTGTTCCTGGGAAAATAATAGAGTATATCAACACTGGGTCTACTTCAAATAGCGTCAATTTTCCCAATATCACTTTGCCGGCATTAAGCAAAGCACATCGTTTTATTCATATACATAAAAATGAACCTGGTGTACTAGCAGAAATTAACAATACGCTGGCTTTACACGGAATAAATATTACTGGTCAATACTTAAAAACAAATGAAATCGTTGGGTATGTGATCACCGATATTGATAAAAAATATAAAGAAGAGGTCATTAATGATCTTAAATTGATAAAAGGCACTATAAGATTCAGAGTTTTGTATTAAGTTTAAACCAAATTGTTTAACCACCACAGCTTAAAAGCTTATAAATGCCGTTTATAAGTTAATTAATAAGAAATGAGTTATCCGCTTAATTGGAAATCTTTGAGTACGATAAAAGAGTTTGATCAACTGATCGAAAACTCTAGATCTAAGCCTGCATTAGTTTTTAAACATCGTCCGTCTTCTCAAGAAAGCTCTAAAGTGAAAGAGATGCTAGAGCAAGATTGGATCTTTACACCTGATCAGCTTGATTTATTTATTGTTGACGTTATGAAAGATAAGGATGTAGCCTCTGAGGTTACTGAAAATGCTGGAGTAATGAATGAGTATCCGCAAGTATTGCTATTTGCTGATGGAGTGACGATGTATGACGAATCACATGAAATGATTAATGTGAAAAAAATAAGACTTGCATTGAAAATAATCAATCGCACATTTAGGTGGATGGAAACTCGGGCTTAAATCGCTTTTAAACAATAAGAATTTTAATTTAGCTCTTTTTTATAAAGAGCTTTTTTTATGTCCAACAAAATATATTTCACCCCTGGTCCTGCTCAGCTATTCTATACGATACAAGATCATATAAAATCTGCTATATTTCATGATATAGGTTCTATTTCACACAGGAGTGCAGAGTTCACAAAAGTGGTTAAAGAGACTCAAGAGAATTTGAAAGTCCTTCTTGAACTACCTGATGGGTATGATGTCTTCTTCATTAATTCTGCTAATGAGGCTTGGGATAGAATCATTCAAAACCTCGTCATATCTCAATCACATCATTTTGTCAATGGAGCATTTAGTGAGAAATTTTATGATTTCTCCAAAATACAAGGAATGACTAGCTCAAAAACCGAATCTTCCAAAGGAAACACTTTTAGCAACTTTGAAGTACCAGAGACAGCAGAGCTTATTGGTATCACTAAAAATGAAACAAGTGTCGGGTATTCATTCACTGAGAAAGAAATAGAAACTCTTCGATTGAGCAACCCTCACAAACTTATTGCCTTAGATGTAGTAAGTGCCACTCCATCAGTCCCTGTCAATTTTAGCAACATTGACACAGCCTACTTCTCAGTTCAAAAATGCTTCGGAATGCCTCCTGGTCTAGGGGTTTGGATAGCCAATGAACAATGTCAAGATAAAGCAAAGCAAAAAGCAAAGAATTCAACAATTGGGTCTTATCGATCGCTAGCTAACTTGAAAAAATTTGGCGCAAAAAATCAAACTCCTGAGACCCCTAACACTATATATATATACCTGCTAGGGAAAATAGTAAAAGATATGCTAGATGTTGGGATAAAAAAACTAAGAAACGACACAACCTATAAAGCAGTAATTCTGAATCAAATGGTGAAAGACCATCCTGATTTATCTCACTTTGTTGATTCTGAAGTGCATAGGTCTAAGACTACCATTGTTGCAAAGTCAGTAAAAGCTAATGACATCATTGAAAAAATCGCTAAAAAGGGATTGATTTTAGGGAATGGATATGGTGAATTTAAAGATGATCATGTAAGAATTGCTAACTTTCCTACGCATTCTAAAGAATCAGTTGAAATGCTATGCGATTTATTAATGAAATAGAATATTATTTCGCATTTAAAGATCAATTAGGCTTCTAAAGAGTTTTTCTTTTAAAAATGCTATCCTGAACCAAAAAATATTTTGAATTAAAACAAACTCAATTGTGATTACCTTCGTTATCTAGATTAATTTTGCAATTGAATTTTTAGCGCCTAGAAAAAATGATATCTACTCTTAAAAAAATTATAGTTTGTCTTGATCACACTGATATAGATAAGACATTAATGAAGAGTGCCTGCGAAATAAGTAAAGCTGCAGGTACCACAAGTATCACTTTTCTGAACGTCATAAAAGATTTTAATCTTCCTGATGGTGTTAAAAAGGATTTTCCAGAGCTTCTACAGAAAGCTTTAGAAGAAAGGAAAAAAGATATTGATAATCAAATAGAGAAATATTTCACTTGTGATACCCCTAATGAAGTAGTTGTTCTCCAAGGAAATGCAACTAAGGAAATACTCAAGACTGCTAACAAACTGCAGGCTGACTTAATTATTCTTGGTAGAAAAAAAGTGAGCGACTCTGTTTTGAGTACTAGAATAGCACGTAGATCGCCTTGCAGTCTATTGTTAGTGCCCGAAAATTCTCAAATCAAATTAGATAACGTTTTCGTACCCATTGATTTTTCTGACTATTCTCATTTGTCGTTAAAAACAGCCTTAAGCATTACTAAAGGCAGACAATCCAATGTCTTCTTACAAAATGTTTACAATGTTCCTTCTAGCTATCGATACTCAGGTAAAACATTCGAACAGTTTGCTGAAATTATGAAAGAACATGCAGGCAAAGACTTAGGTGCCTTGCTAAAGCAAGTAGAATCATCTGATCAAGAATTAATTCCTGTATATACACTTGATAAGGCAGGTCACATTATCAAACTGGTCTATTCTGAAGCAAAGAAGAAAAAAGCTGACCTCATAGTAATGGGGGCTAAAGGAAAAACAATAGCTTCTGCTATACTTATAGGGAGTAAGTCCGAAAGGATGATCCGCATCAACGATGAAATACCCTTGTTAATGATCAGAAAAAAGGGAGCTGTAACTGGTCTGTTAGATGCTTTTAAGGAGCTCTAAGATCTCATTTTATCTAAAAGTTTATTTAGCTCCATACTTTCTTCCTCTGTTAAGTTAGTATTTGTAGACTGAGTTTCGTCTATCACTAGATCAAGTTTAGACAAAAGCTCTAAGCCTAAATCAGTAATATAAACATCTACGGCTCTACGATCATTTTTGCATTGTACCCTCTTCACTAGCTCCTTCCCTTCTAATTTATCAACTATTCTAGATGCATTAGAACTCTTATCGAGCATCCTATCAATCAATAAATTGACCGTGGCTGGATTAGGGTGCTGCCCACGCAATATTCTCAATATATTGAACTGAGGAGTGGTCAAACCAAAAGACTTAAATATGGATAAGTGCTTTTGTTGAAGCCATGAGTTAGTAAAAATGATATTTACAATCGATTTACTATACTCACTTTTAAATTTTTGTTGCTTTATTTCTTCTGCTATTCCCATGATTGGTGAAACTATTATAAATACAATAACATTTAATGTAACAACATTATTTTTAAAAGGTTGCATTCTGAAAATTATTTCTGAATGAAATTAAACCTTCTATTAACTTTAGCATCTAAGCTCCGAACTACCTGAGAAACAATTGGAAGAACTGATCATAGAGAAAATCAGAAATGATGATACACGCAACTACGGATTCAATTTATTGATCCGTGAGTATCAAGAGCGGGTGTATTGGCATGTACGGAAAATGGTAATAGATCATGATGATGCAGATGATTTAACTCAGGAGATCTTTGTAAAGGTCTGGAAAAACCTTCAGTCATTTAGAGAGGATGCAAAGTTGTTTACGTGGATTTACAGAATTGCGACCAATGAATGTTTGACATTTTTGAAAAAGAAAAAAAGACGATTTTTTGTCCCAATAAATGACGTGGAAGCAGAACTAAATACAAAACTGGAAAGCAGTCCAGAACTTAGTGGAGATGAAGTACAAATGAAGCTTCAGAAAGCATTATTGAAACTGCCTGATAAGCAGCGAATGGTCTTTAATATGAAATACTTTGACAATATGAAATTCAAAGACATTGCTGAAATCACTGGAACAAGTGAGGGTGGCTTAAAAGCAAATTATCATCACGCTGTAAAAAAGATAGAAGAAATATTAAATGAGGCTTAAACCATTCTTTATTTGAAAAATCTAAGAAAGAAGAGATGAAATATAAACTCGACGATATTGATAAAAAACAACCTTTCAAGGTAGATGATAGCTATTTTGAAGATTTGCCTTTGAGAATTCAAACAAGGGTTCAAAAGGAAAATCAACATAAGCAGGCCGTTCTTCCTTCTTGGAAATTTGCATTTGCAGCCTCCGTTCTCATTTGCATTATCTCCTTTTTCGTCTTGAATCAGGAACCAGACACTGCTGAGAAATTATTAGCAGAAATACCTCAGGATGATTTGATTGCCTACTTGGACAATATGGACTTAGAATTGGAGGACATTACCACTGCATTGGGAGAAACTTCGAATGACTCGGACCTTAATGAGATGGACGCTCTCGAAGAGTTAGATATGGATGAAATGGAAATGGACGACCTCCTGCTTGAATATGATTTGAACGACGATTACTTGTAGTAGATTAAATACATAAGAAATGAAGAAATTTTTAATCCTTTTGATGCTATTGGCTTCCAACTACTTTGGAATATCTCAAAGTCCTGAAGCAAAGAAAAAAATTGAAGCCGCTCGGATTGCGCTAATCACCGAACGATTAGAACTAACGCCTGATCAAGCTGAAAAATTTTGGCCAGTATATAGAGAATTCGGGCTAAAACAGCGAGAAATCAGGCAAGAATTCAATCAACAACGAAGAACCTTTGACCCCAACAAAGCCACAGAAGAAGAAAACAAAAAAATGTTGGAGATGGCTACTCAGGTAAAAGAACGCCAGCTAAAACTCGAGAGAGAGTATTCCGATAGGATATTGAAAGTAATCAATACAAGACAGCTGAATAACCTCAGGAAAGCTGAAAATGATTTTAAAGAAATGCTTTTGAAAAGAATAAGAACAGAGCAGATAAAAAGACAGCAGCAAAATCGCAATGAAAAGCGATTGAATGACCGTCGAAACTAATCAACCTACCCTACCTGATGTTTCGAGCAGTTACTACATCGCTACTGCTTTGCTTGACTATTCATGCTTCCTCTCAAGACACATTAAGTTACGCTGAGCAACTCAAAGCTATCGAACAAGAAATGGACTCACTCTCCATTTTCAACATGATTGATAGCTTGTTTTCTATGGAAATAACTCCAAAAAGTGAGCTAAATGTACAATTTGGATATTCCAGTAGCGTCACAAGCGCAGGAAGAGATTATGGACTAGATCAGGCCGGTCTTTCATCTGGAATAGCCTACTATCACAAGTCAGGCTTCTACAGTGATCTTTCGGGCTACTGGAATGCTGGCGTAGAGCCTCAATATAATCCCACCATTCTATCTGCTGGTTATTTAGCAATTACGCCATCTAATTGGAACTACTCATTCGATTATGAAAAATGGTTTTTCAATCCCAATGATTCTTCGGATAATTCCTTGACAAACTCACTGGGAGCATCCGCTAATTATGATTTCAAAAAGGGATTTGCAAGCATTGATTATTCTTTCCTTTTCGGCGAAGAAACTGGTCATAGAATCATTTCAAACCTCTCATGGAATGTTAAGCTTGGTAAATGGTGGATATTCGAAAGCATTAATCTATTTCCCTCTGCAAGTATGATGATGGGAAATGGAGACATTACAAAATTAAGAATTACAGAAAGAGTAAGTGAAGGTCAGATCAAAAACAGGCTCATAAAGCTTAATTCTTTTGCCAATTTGGATGATCGGAATAAAAAAAACTTATCCATTTTATTCATCAATGCAAATAATGAAGGTATTATTTCAGATAGCGAGAGGCTGCAGCTTAGACAAAAAATAAGGAATTCAGCCCCCCTTTCTCCCACTGATAAACAAGCTCTCTTTAAAGTCGTCGATTCTTTCAATCAAACCTCAGAGTTAATAGAGTCTAATGAATTTGGGGTTTTGAATTATTCATTCACACTCCCCCTTTCTCTTTCCATGCAGAGATTCAATTTCCTTTTAAGCTACACCTACAGCATTCCCATCACTCATCCAGACGAATTCTTTACTGTAGACCCTGTCGGTTACTTCGGCGCTTCTATTTCTTACAGAATACCTTTCAAATAAAGCCTACAATATCGAATAATGAGCTAAATTTGCGCCCCGTAACAAGGAAAACGAATCTCCATTTATTGATGTCTAAAACGAAATACATTTTTGTTACGGGCGGTGTAACATCATCACTTGGCAAAGGAATTATTGCAGCCTCTCTTGGTAAGCTGCTTCAGGCTAGAGGACTCTCAGTCACTATCCAAAAATTCGACCCCTATATCAATATTGATCCAGGAACGCTCAACCCATATGAACATGGCGAGTGCTATGTGACTGATGATGGCGCAGAAACAGACCTAGACTTAGGTCATTATGAACGCTTCCTAAACATTCGTACGTCTCAAGCCAACAATGTCACTACTGGCAGGATTTATTACGATGTAATTCAGAAAGAGCGCAAAGGAGAGTTTCTTGGGAAAACCGTTCAGGTGATTCCTCACATTACGGATGAAATTAAAAACAACATCTATAAGCTTGGCGAAACTGGCAAATACGATGTTGTTATTACAGAAATTGGCGGTTGCGTTGGGGATATTGAATCTCTTCCATTCATTGAAGCCGTAAGACAGGCAAAATTTGAACTAGGCCCCACTAATAGCATTTCTATTCACCTTACTCTAATTCCTTATCTAAAAGCAGCGGGAGAGTTAAAAACAAAACCAACTCAGCATTCTGTAAAAGAACTTTTGGAAGCAGGTATACAACCAGATATTTTGGTTTGCAGATCTGAGCATCCTCTCAATACTGAGATCAGAAAAAAACTTGCTCTTTTTTGCAATGTTCCCATCAATTCGGTGATAGAAGCTCAAGATGCATCTACCATCTATGATGTGCCGATACTGATGAGAAAAGAGAAGTTGGACGAAAGAGTATTAACTAAGTTCAAGCTATCTCACAAAAAAGAACCTCAGATAGATCGATGGAAAGACTTCTTAGGTAAACTAAAAAATCCAACAAATGCAGTTAACATAGGTGTTGTAGGTAAGTATGTAGAGCTTCCAGATGCTTATAAATCCATAACTGAGTCATTCATACATGCTGGAGCCAGTAATGAGTGCAAAGTCACTGTAAGCTGGATTAGAGCGGAAGATCTAGACAATGACAACACAAGCAAACAACTTGCTGATATGGATGGTATTCTTGTTGCTCCAGGCTTTGGAGAGCGTGGCATTGAAGGCAAGCTACAAGCTGTTCAATATGCTCGTGAGAATAATATTCCCTTCTTTGGTATTTGTTTGGGAATGCAGTGTGCAGTCATTGAATTTGCTCGTAATGTGCTAGGCTTGAAAAAAGCGGGTAGTGCAGAAATGGGGAAAACACCGCATCCTGTGATTGATTTGATGGAAGATCAAAAATCAGTCACTAATATGGGCGGAACAATGAGGCTAGGCACTTACACTTGTGAGTTGAAAAAAGGATCGAAAGCGTATAGTGTTTACGGTTCTAAAAAAATAAAGGAAAGACATAGACATAGATACGAATTCAACAATAAGTATCTAGAAGAATTTGAAAATGCCGGTATGATGGCCTCAGGAATCAATCCTGAAAACAATCTGGTAGAGATTATGGAGATTAAGGATCATCCATGGTTTATTGGGGCGCAATATCACCCAGAGCTAAAATCAACAGTAATAGATCCTCACCCACTATTTGTGAAATTTGTAAGAGCTGCTCTTGAAAGAAAAAAGAGTCAAGAGCTATAATTCAATCTAAATGGATAAAAATCAATCGATAGGGCTTGTCCTTATGTTCGGCCTATTGGCCGCTTACTTTTTATGGTTCTCACCAGAGCCACCACTTCCTGAAGAAGTCATTGACAACCAAGAGCAGACTAGTAACCCTACGATCTCTCAGCCAAGCAGCGAAGTAGCAATGGAATCACAGGCGATTCCTGATTCTGTGATGGCTAAAATGAATTCTCAGAAGTACGGTGTTTTCTCTTTTGCTGCCAATGGTAGTGAGAATGAGAAGATCATGGAAAACGAAGATTTAAAAATTACCTTTTCAAATCAAGGAGGTAGAATTAAAAATGTGGTTCTCAAGAAGCACAAAGACTACTTAGGAAACCCACTCCTACTTGTTGATGGCTCCAAGTCAAAAAGTGAATTCATTATTGACCAAGCAGGGAAAAAGATTAATCTCTCTGATCTTTCTTTCTCACCTACAACTCAAACTATTGGTGACACTACCATTTTAAGTTACAAGCTGTCTGGTGAAGGTTTTTCAATAGAACAGACTTACCAAATTCCTTCAAACGGATTTGAGATTGGTTACAATGTGAAAACCTCAGGATTGAATGGGATACTATCTCCTACTGATATCGCATTCAATTGGAATCATGCTGTAAACAGAGCTGAAAGCAATCTTGAGGATGGACGAATCCACAGTAATGTAAGATTTTATCAACTAGATGGTGAATATGACGAACTTACTGAACGCTCACTTGAGTACGAAGAAGAAACACTTATTCAATCATTGAAGTGGGTTTCTTTCAAACAAAAATTCTTCACTGCTGGTGTCATTGCTAATACTTCATTTAAAAATGGATTTGTCTCCAGCAGAGTTGATCCATTAGATACGGCATCCGTAAAGTATCTGACGATGAACTTGGCCATTCCTTACACGGACTTTGTGAATGGATTTGGGTATAAATACTACTTTGGGCCAAACAATTACACTGTTCTAAAAGGTGTTACTGATGAGTTTCAAGAAAACCTTGATATGGGATGGGGGCCACTCCCATTGGTCAACAAGTACTTGATCATACCCATCTTTCACTTTTTAGAGCGATTCTTCTCAAACTACGGAATCATTATTCTGATCATTGTTATTATCATTCGTTTGATGCTCTCTCCACTGACTTACAAGTCTCACATGTCTATGGCGAAGATGAGAGTCATGAAGCCAGAATTAGATGAGCTAAAAGCCAAGCACGAAGGAGATGCTACGAAAGCACAGCAAGAGCAAATGAAATTGTATCAAAAGGTTGGGATCAACCCTTTGAGTGGATGTATACCGATGCTTTTACAAATGCCTATTCTATTTTCCTTGTTTTTCTTCTTCCCTAATGCGGTAGAGCTGAGACAGCAGGCATTCCTATGGGCACATGATTTATCTACATACGACAGTATCATAAATCTTCCATTTACGATTCCTTTTTACGGAAATCACGTGAGTTTATTCACAATTTTGATGACCGCTTCAACCATACTATACACATGGAGTAATAGCCAGATCACGACGGTACAAGGGCCTATGAAAACACTCCAGTACATGATGCCTATCATGTTCTTGTTTGTATTGAATAGCTACTCTTCCGGTTTAACATTCTATTACTTTGTTTCCAACATGATGACATTTGGTCAAGTGATGTTGTTCAGAAAACTAATTGATGAAAACAAGATCAAAGCAGTGCTGGATGAGAATAGAAAAAAGAACGTAAATAAGAAGAAATCTAAGTTTGCTACGAGACTAGAAGATGCTATGAAGGCAAGTCAAGAGCAGCAAAGACAAAAGAAAAAGAAGAAGTAAGGCATAGCCTTACATATTTGACAGCCTTGTTTCATTTGATGGAGCAAGGCTTTTTTTAGACAGATATCTTAATAATACAGCAGTAATTGCAAACAATCAAGTCAAAAAATTAAACTTGCTCAGTATTCTACCCCACTTGTGATTTTGATGTTTACGACTTTACTAAAAAGGTAAAACGAAAGATAACAAACGCTCATTGCTCATGTCTATAAGTTTATAGTTGAAAGTAGTCTACAAAACTGCTAAATTGAAGTCATTAAAATAGTTCATAAGCACATGTCATATCTGACAACAGTGTGTAGTAAAATTGCAAAACTTAAATTTGAATCCCCAATTCTCGTTCTTTGATTTATTAATCTTAATAGGAATTATTCAAGGAACCTTAACAGGGGCCTTACTGCTAAATTCTCGAAGAAATGTCCGAAGCAATAAATTTCTCGCTTTAGGGTTATGGTCATTTTGTTTCTTAATCACCAAAGTACTTCTTCATACCCTACACCTATGGGACACAATGTATTTCAGATTTTTTCCGAATGGTATTGAGCTAGCAATCACTCCTTTGATCTACTTCTATGTGAAATCATTAATCAATCCAAACTTTAGATTTAAATCACACTATTGGATCCATTTTGCACCCTTCGTCTTAGCTCAAACTTATGCATTCATCGTTTATTTTAACACATTGACGACATATGATCTTACTGAAAAGGACAGCATAGCGAAAAGCTTTTTGTTTAACGATGTAAAGCAATTTGAAGAATATTTATTGATGATTTCCATAGTGCTCTATCTATTTTACGGCTATCGAGAGATAATGGCTTATAAGGACTGGTTGAGAAAAACTATCTCAGATAGTACATTTCCAAATTTCAATTGGTTAATAACCATATTTCGCTTATTTATCATTGTTGGAATAATCAAGCTTCTAAATCACTCTTTTGATATTTTCTTTGAACTCAACAATATCACCACAATACATTCGGATTTTTTAACACTAGTAATTGCAATATTAGTTTATTATTTAGGCTTCAAAGGGTATCTTCAACCAGACTATACCTTCAGTAGAAGTGAGCTATTTGTTGATAACACCCCTACACCTATTTTATCAGATTCTAAGACCACAGCAACATTGGATCTTCTTCTAAAAGCAATGAAAGAAGATAAAGTTTTTCTTCGTCCAAAACTTACTATTTATGAGTTATCTAATATAACAGGGACTCATCAGAGAGACCTATCCCAAATTATCAATCAATCTTTTAAATTAAATTTTAGAGAATTTGTTAATTCACATCGAGTAGAAGAAGTAAAATCTAAACTGATCGATATAAATTATAAGCATATGTCCATTTTAGGTATTGCTTTAGAATGTGGTTTTAACTCTGAGGCAAGTTTTTATAGGATCTTCAAAAAGAATACAGGGTTATCTCCAAAAGAATTCCTGGAACAACAAAACAGCAAGTAGTTTTAGATTTTTTACTCTCAAAATGCGTTTTGAGAGTTTATCGTTGTATTTAAGAGCAACAAAACAAATCCTTCTTTCGTCCTTTGTAAAAAACTACAGGATGAAATATACAACCATAAAAAAATTGACAGTAAGAATACTTTTAACTTCAATTACTGTCAGTATAGTATCGTGCATTGGGATCAAATCTCAAATAAAGCAACATACTGGAGCAAAAACAGAAATAGTAAACCCAGCAGATTTCAAGGTTCATTCGTCTGATTTAGCAATAACTAACGTTAGTGTATTATCCAAAGATTGTAATGAAATGCTGGACAGCTTAACTGTCTTAATAAAGGATAAAAAAATCATGAGTGTAGCTAAAGAAATTACTATCCCTGATGAATATCAAATAATAGACGGAACTGGTCAGTACCTCATCCCAGGCCTCAACGACACACATGTGCATTTAAGTAGCAGTAAAAATGACCTTTTATTACATTTAGCAAATGGAATCACTGGCGTGGCTGAAATGTTTGGGTCTAAGCAGCACTTAGAGTGGCGCTATGAAGCAGAAGAAGGGTCACTCAGTCCAGACATCTATGTAGCAACGGTCAAAATTGCTAGTGAGAAAGGGCTCATGCCTAAAATAAAAGGTTGGTTTGGTGGTAGAAAAAATTTTACAACAGTTAAGAAAGCTGAAGAAGGTGTGCGTAAGTTTAAAAAACAAGGATACGATGCTATTAAACTAAGTGGCAGATCAGAGTCAAGTATATATTATGCTTTAGTCAATGAGGCTAAAAGACAAAGTATTCCTGCTATAGGACACTTAAGTTTTTCAGTTGGATTAAAAAATTTTTATTCCTCAGGCCAGTCACAATTGGCACATATAGAGGAAATTGTTAAAAATATTGAGGCTGACTTTGGTGGTCTATATCATGACAATGCTGAAGAGTATTTAGCTTATGTCAATGAAAATAGCGACTCCATTGCCATCAAGCTTAGAGAAAATAACATTGTGGTTTCTTCCACCATTTGGCTCATGGAAAGTATACCAAAACAAAAATTCTATTTAGATGATTTCATCAAAGAAATAGAACTTGAATATGTAAACCCAGGCTTAGTTGAAGGTTCAAAAATGAACAAAGGATGGTTGCCAGGGAACAATCACTACGAGGATTTAGATATTAAAAATGACCTTGAAAATAGTAAAAGATCTCAAATTTATTGGGAAGCTTTTGTCGAAGCAATTCAAATCATGACCAAGGCTTTGATAGAGAATAATGTGATCATTATTGCCGGCACAGATGCAAATACATCTGGCATAGTATCTGGTTTTGCTTTACATGATGAATTCGAATCTCTAAAGAAATGTGGAATGACTAATAGCCAAGTGCTGTATGCCGCTACTGTAGCGCCATCAGCATGGATGAAAAATAATACAGGGATAGTTGAAGCTGGATATGGAGCTGACCTGGTTTTGTTAGCTAAGAATCCACTGGAAGATATTAGAAATACCAGAAGCATCAATGCCGTAATCACTAATGGTAAATATTTGGACAGAGAAGTACTTGATAATATTTTGCAATCAATAAAAGAGGCAAATAATAGAAGTAGAGAAGTTAATATTGATGAGTTCATTAACTAATACAAAATGACATACTAGTCTTCCGAGGACTTAACCAATTGAAAGATATTCTTACTAATCTTATCTTTAGTGGCATTTCATCCATTTGAACACCCACCCCCTAACATAAAACTCTTTTGATAAGTCCGACAAAATTTGCTTTTACAGGACCAAACAGTTCAGTACCTAAAGCTTACAATTGAGAAATCGCTTCTCGGTTATTGAGGTCATCTGAAGTTTATTTCAATCTTCAATAAAAACCCTATCCACAAGTTTTACACAACATGATTATCTTGAGTGGAGGTTGGATATATTTGTGATCTTCTCTTTGGAGAATCAAACCGATAAAGACATAACATGGGTAAAATTATTTCAGTAGCGAATCAAAAAGGTGGCGTAGGTAAGACTACAACAGCCATCAATCTAGCGGCTAGCTTAGCCGCTCTAGAGTTTAAAACGCTGATAGTGGATGCAGATCCGCAAGCAAATGCTACGTCTGGTGTAGGGATTGATCCCAAAGAAGTAGAAGTAAGTATCTACGAATGTATGGTAGATGGTGCCAGTGCTAAAGAAGCAGTGACCACTACAGACATCAAATATTTAGATCTCCTACCCTCTCACATCGATCTAGTAGGTGCGGAAGTAGAGATGGTAAACATTGAAGAGCGTGAGGAGAAAATGAAAATAGCATTGGCGGAAGTCAAAGATGATTATGACTTCATTATCATCGATTGTTCTCCTTCATTGGGTCTAATTACCATCAACGCACTCACTGCGTCAGATTCAGTGATGGTTCCAGTACAGTGCGAGTATTTTGCATTGGAAGGTTTAGGAAAGTTATTGAATACTATCAAGATCATACAAACTAGACTAAATCCTGAATTAGAAATAGAAGGTATTCTATTGACCATGTATGACGTAAGATTGAATCTTGCTAACCAAGTGGTAGAAGAAGTGAAAATGCACTTCGAATCGTTGGTTTTCGACAGCATGATTCCAAGAAATATAAAGTTAAGTGAGTCTCCAAGTTTTGGTATGCCTGCCATCACTCATGATGCAGATAGCAAAGGTTCTATCAGCTATCTCAATTTGGCAAAAGAAATTTTAGTAAGAAACGAAGTAATAGCAGCCTGATAAGCAATGGCAGAGAGTAAATTCAAGAAAAAGTCGGGATTGGGAAGAGGACTAGGTGCCCTACTTGAAGACACAGGTGACAAGAAGAAGATAAGCGGTTCTGGAGCTACTCCTAAAGGAGCTATCAATGAAATTGAAATCAGTAAGATTGAAACCAATCCTTGGCAACCAAGAACTGATTTTGATGAAGAAGCACTGGAAGACTTAGCCAACTCTATCAAAGTACAAGGCATTATCCAGCCTATAACAGTAAGAGCGCTCAATGCCAATAAATTTCAGTTAATCTCTGGAGAACGTAGATATCAGGCTAGTAAAAGAGCAGGATTAAAGGCTATTCCTGCATATATCAGAGTAGCTGACGACCAGCAGATGCTGGAAATGGCTCTGATTGAAAATATTCAAAGAGAGAATCTTAATTCCATTGAGATTGCTCTAAGTTATCAGCGACTCTTGGCAGAGTGTGATTTAAAGCAAGAGGAACTTGGTGATCGAGTTGGCAAAAACAGGAGTACTGTTACTAACTATCTTCGGTTGCTTAAGCTCCCCCCTGCTATACAGGTAGCCTTGAGAGACGGGAAGTTAAGTATGGGTCATGCTAGAGCTTTGATCTCTATTGATGAAGTTTCTTTGCAATTAGACATCTTCAAGCAGATTATACAACAAGACCTTTCTGTAAGAAAAGTAGAGGAACTGGTTAGAAATGCTGGAAAACCAGCAGAAAAGGCAGAGAAGCCAGCTGCTGCTGATCCAGAGATCAAAAAGCTACAAACGAAGCTTTCTTCGCACTTTGGTTCCAAGATTTCAGTGAAATCAAACGAGAAAAATCAGGGCGAAATCAAAATTCCTTTCACTTCTACTGAAGACCTTAACAGAATTCTTGAAATATTTGATGTTTAGGCGCGAACTTTGCAATGCAATCGCGTTAAAATGAAACGACTTTTATTACTCTTTTTTGTTACTTCTTGGATCTTTGGACTAAATGCCCAGACGAATGTTTTACAAACGAAGGATTCTACTTTCATCTACAATACTGATGAGATTGAGCTTTTGAAAGTAAACTCAGAATTAGATCCAATGAGATCTGCATTGCTATCTGCAATGCTACCTGGATTGGGTCAGGTGTACAATAAGCAATATTGGAAGGTGCCAATAGTTGTGTCGGGAATAGTTGTTTTCGGTCATTTCATAGACTATAACAACAAAGTCTATCACTCTCTGAGAAATGCGGTGAAACTGTATGACATATCACCTGACAATAATACCTACGGTGATCTCATTTCTAATCGTGAAACACTCGTGAGAAATAGAGACAACTTCAGAAGAAATCGTGATTTCTTGATGATACTTGGCACAGGCTTCTATCTTCTACAAATAGTAGATGCACATGTAGCAGCCCATTTAGATGAATTTAATCTGAATGATGATCTTGCTCTTGGAATTGAGCCATCTATTCAGTCAACTCCATTATTTTCGCATGCTGTAGGAGTATCATTGGTACTTCGCTTCTAGCCTGAATAATTCAGATACAAGCATCATAAAATGAATATAGCTTTAATTGGATATGGAAAAATGGGGAAAGCTATAGAGCAAATAGCTCTAAATGGAGGTCACTCTATTTCTCATAAAGTGTATTCGCCAGAGTCACTAGCGGCTTTGCTCGAAAACAAGCCAGATTTAGCTATTGAGTTTACTCAACCAGAATCGGCTGTTAGTAACATTACATTCTGCTTAGAAAGCAATATCCCTGTCATTTCTGGTACTACAGGATGGCAAGATGATTACCATAAAGTGGCCAATATCTGTAAGGAGCGCGAAGGAACATTCCTTTATGCTTCCAACTTCAGCATTGGTGTCAACCTCTTTTTTGAATTCAACAAGTGGATAGCAAGCAAGATGAATCACATGGGCTTCACTCCTAGCATGACTGAGATACATCATACAGAAAAGAAGGATAGCCCAAGTGGGACAGCTATTACTTTGGCAGATGACATCATCTCTCAAAATGATCAACTGAATAGCTGGACAAATGAAGAATCCACCGACCATAAAAAATTAGGAATAGTTTCGGAGCGAATACCCAACGTACCTGGAACGCATATCGTAAGCTATTCATCAAAATTAGAATCCATAGAAATGACTCACACTGCTCATGATAGAAGTGTTTTTGCTGAGGGAGTAATGAAAGTGGCCGAATGGATTCATACCCGTAAAGGGGTTTTCAAAATGACAGACTATATAAACTCATAAATCAATATGTATTTTCACGATTTCAATCCTGTTTTTGTCATTGTATCACTCATCCTTTGGGTAGTACTTCAGGGAACAGCCTACTACAAGTTTTTTGAAAAAGCGGGCAAGGAAGGTTGGAAAGGATTTATTCCAGTTTACAACTACTGGATTCATATAGAAATAGTAGGAAGACCAAAGTATTGGATATTGCTACTCTTCGTTCCGGTCATCAACTTCTTTGTTGGTTTAACATTGCACCTTGATTTAATGAAGTCTTTTGGAAGGTACACTTACCTAGATCAAGTTCTAGGTGTCGTATTTGCTCCATTTTATATGAACTATATCGCATGGACCGATACAAAATACATAGACAAAGCAGTAGACATTCCTAAGCCTAAAAAGTCCTTTGGAAAAGAGTGGTTTGAAGCAATTGTTTTCGCAGTATTCTGTGCAACATTCATCCGTTGGATATTTATGGAAGCATATGTAATTCCAACAGGGTCAATGGAAAGATCGCTTTTAATAGGTGATTTTCTTTTTGTGAGTAAAGCGGAGTACGGCGCAAGAACTCCTCAAACTCCAATTCAAATGCCTTTGACTCATCAAAAGATTTGGGGCACCGAGATTCCTTCTTACACCCCTCTTGTTTCTTTACCAAGCTACAGACTACCTTCTTTTGGTATTGTAGAAAGAAATGATGTGGTTGTTTTTAACTATCCGTACAATGATCATTACAATCAGCGACCAGATGGTGACTATCATCCAATGGATTTGAAGACACACTATATTAAAAGATGTGTAGCTATTGCTGGAGAAACAATTGAGATAAAAGACACTCAAGTCTATATTAATGGTGAAATTGGTGAGAATCCACCGTTGATGCAGCACCAGTATTTCGCTAGAACCAATGAGAATATTAGAGAGCGAATATTTGAAAAATACAACATCAGTACTAGACGTGACGTCCAAAGAGTAGCTGGAGGTTTCATCATTAATGTATCTAAAGATGTAGCAACAGAGTTTGAAAAACTACAGTTTGTAGAAAGCGTAACACTTCAACAATATCCTGACGGACAGCTAGAGAGAGGTATTTTTCCAAAGAATGACTATTTCCCATGGAACAGAGACCACTTTGGCCCTCTGAAAGTGCCAGAAAGAGGTATGACTATAGAGGTGACTAAAGACAACTTAGCTATGTATGGAAGTACTATTTCCAGCTACGATGGAAATGAATCCGTAGAGGTTGGTGAAGAAACTCTCACAGTCAATGGTGAGGAAGTATCAAGTTATACCTTCAATAAGGATTACTATTTCATGATGGGCGATAATCGTCATGCATCTGATGATTCACGCTACTGGGGGTTTGTCCCTGAAGACAACATTGTGGGTGAAGCTTCATTCATCTGGATGTCATTTGATGCTGATGCGAGCTTCTTGAATAAAGTAAGATGGAGTCGATTGTTTAACCGAATTGAGTAGTCGTTCATCCTCTGCATTTACTTTGACGTAAAGCAAGTACATTTATCTTATGGAAAGGTGGAATGAATTGCTAGAAACGCTTGGTAGGTATTATCTCATACATGTAGTACTTACATTTTTAGTTTTATTGGCTTTTGTTACTTGTAAATGGTTGATCAAAAAGAGTATCAATCGGTTGGGGAATAAGTATGAATATGACCCTAACAGAACTGCTGCGACCAAGCGAATACTGACATTTACTTTATATGTCATCACCATTGCCCTTATAGTTATTATTTGGGGCGGGGACTTCAACAACCTATGGATAACAATAGGTAGTATTTTGGGAGTAATAGCTATCGGGTTTTTCGCCATTTGGAGTATCCTTAGCAACATTGTAGCTGGCATCATTATTTACTCCATCAATCCTTTCAAAATATCCGATATGATCACATTGGTTGAAAAAGAGATTTCCGGAAAAGTGATCGACATTGGTTTGATTTTCACGCTTTTAGAGGATGAGGAAGGGACCTTTACAGTCCCTAACAACCTCTTCTTTCAGCAAGTAGTTAAGGTGAAGAAGAAATAAATCACTCCCCTTCTTCGCTCGCCAGATTACCCGCTTTTTCTCCATTCAAACTTGAAAAGTTTATCAGATTATACCTCATAATCATCATAATCAATTTATTTTTTGATTAAAACTGCAATTACGAATAATATTCGTAACTATTTTTACTGCAATTACGAATAATATCAAAGTGACGTTGGATCCATTTAATTGGGTGGTTAATTAAAACATATAATATGAAAAAGACTAAACTGGGTGAGTTTGAAGAAATGGTGCTTCTGGCTGTCATTGTACTGAAAGAAGAAGCATATGGAGTAGAGATCAAAAGAGAATTAGAATCCAGACTGAGTGAGCGACTCAGCGTAGGATCAATTCAGTCAGCACTAAAGCGGATGGAAGAAAAAGGCTTCTTGAGTTCTGTCTTTGGTGAGGCTTCTAACAAACGAGGCGGGAAGCGAAAACGCATCTATACTGCCACACCCCATGCCCAGATGGTGCTCAATGAAATCAAAACAATTCGTGAAGGTTTCTGGAACGAAATCGCTATCGAAGGCTTCAAGACTATCTGATACATGAGCAATGTTTCACCACCCAAATGGCCTTTAAAACTACTTCGGTTTTTTATTCAAAAAGAGTACATCGAGGAAATTGAAGGTGACATGGAAGAGGTCTTTTTTGATGACATAGAGCAGTTTTCTCTAAGTAAAGCAAAAAGACTATACACCAGTGAGGTCATCAAACTGTTCCGACTCAACCTGATCAAAAACTTAAAATGGATTTATAAAATAGGACTAATCATAAACATCATGAGAACAATCAAACTAGCATTTAGAAACATTGTCAAGTTCAAAGCACATTCTGCCATTAACTTAATAGGACTTTCTCTTGGTCTTGCTATTGGAAGCCTCATCCTTCTTTTCGTCATGGATGAGATGTCTTTTGATAATTTTCATGAGAAAGGTGATAGAATACACAAAGTAGTAACAGCCTCACCTGATGGAGGCATAGAAACCAATGCACATCCAATAGGATATCAGCTTCGCACTCAATTCCCCGAGGTAGAATCTGTTCTTTACACGCGTTGGGCTTCACCTGCATTCAAATTAAATCATAAAGACAAGCGATACGATCACAAAGTGTTCTACGCAAGTGAAGAGTTTTTTACTATGTTTTCTTTCCCATTGAAATCTGGTGATCCTGAAACAGCGCTGAAAGATCCCTACTCCATTGTTATCACAGAAACACTAGAAGATACCTATTTCGACGGTTCAGCTTTAGGTCAAACATTGACACTTCGAGACTCTGTTGATTTCAAAGTGACAGGAGTAGTTCAAAATCTACCTAAGAATTCTCACATTCAATTCGAAATGTTGATGTCCTTCTCCACTTTACCAGACTTTAGGTATTTCAGCTACAGTGATGGTTGGGGAAATTTTGATGTACGCAACTACGTTCTCCTGAAAGAAGGTGAAGACCCTGAGCAATTTCAAGACAAAATAGCCAACATCTATGATAAAAATGTTGGTGAATGGCTTTCCGAAATGGGTGTTGAATTTTCTACTGCATTAATTCCTATGCGAGACATTTATCTGGGGGAAAAGTTTTACAATGGATTTGGACCAAACGGATCTTTAAAAAGAGTAAAGACTGTTTCTATCATAGCCATTTTCCTGATCCTACTCGCATCTATCAACTATATCAATTTAAGCACAGCAAGATCAGCATATCGCTCCAAGGAAGTAGCAATGAAAAAGATCGTTGGCTCATCTAAAAAAGGAATTATTGCTCAATTCATGACTGAGTCTTTCCTCCTCACATTTATTGCTTTTCTGGCTGCATTAATAATGATTCTAAGTGTGCTTCCTTTTTTCAATGAGTTGATGATGAAAACGTATGACGTCAAATCCTTGCTTACCAAAGAATTTTTCGTTGGAGTTCTGACTCTCATTACACTGGTTTCATTTCTATCTGGCTTCTATCCTGCCTTAATCATATCAAGACTAAAGCCCTTAACAGCTCTAAGCGGCAAGCTTGGAAAGAACTACAAAGGATTGAGTTTAAGGAAAATGCTGATTGCTTTTCAGTTCTTCATTTCTTCTGCAATAGTACTCGCAACAATTCTAGTAGTCAGCCAAATCAATTTCATGAGAAACCAACCCTTAGGGTTTGAGAAAGAGCAGCTTCTGATTGTAGATGCTACTGATCTACCAAAAAACTCTGCACGAATCGTATTGAAAAATGAGCTAAAAGCACTTCCTGAAGTGCAGGCGGTAAGTCACACAAATGCGCTACCCGGAAGACCTGGCTGGCAAGGCCAATGGGCTTACCCTGGTAAACAAGAAGGAGAGCAGGTAGAAACTGAGTACATGGCAATTGATGAAGCATATATTGAAACGTTAGGTCTTGAACTTCTTTCAGGGAACAATTTTGAACCATCAAGACCTTCTGAGTTAGAAGATGGACTCATCATTAATGAAACGTGTGTTGCAGAGATGGGATGGAATGGGCCAGAAGATGCAATCGGTAAGCGAATTGTTTCGCCATCAGGAACTCCAGAAGGAACGGTGATTGGTGTAGTAAAAGATTATCATGGTCAAGGACTTCAAGATGAAATTTGGGCTAAAACCATGGACTACACAGGCGATAAATATGGAAACTATTATGCCGTGCGTTTTAGTACCGCAGAAACGTATGATTTGATCAAGTCCATTGAAAAATCTTGGGGTCAGACTTTTGGAAGCTACTCTTTAGAATACTTCTTCTTAGATGAAGATTTTGATAGACAATACCGTGAGGAAAATCAACTAGCACAAGTACTTTCCATCTTCTCTATTATCGTAATTATTGTCTCAGCCATTGGATTGATGGGATTGATTTCCTTTGTTGCATTAAGTCGAACTAAGGAAGTAGGGATAAGAAAAACCATGGGAGCTACTATCAGTCAAATCATTCTTATCCTAACAAAGGAATTCATGTATTTGGTGCTAGCTGGTAACATAATAGCCATTCCTACCATTTGGTACTTTGGCAATGAGTGGCTAAATGATTTTTCCTATCACACCTCAATTAAACCTATGATTTTTGTTTTAACCTTATCAATAACCTCATTCATTGCTTTTGTCACAATAAGTTTTCAAACATATAAAACAGCCAAAATGAACCCAGTGAAGGCATTGAGATACGAATAATTCCTATTTCGAAACACTTTCCGTGTCAATAAGAAGTATGCTCATTTAACACTAAGATATATTGTAGCTAGCCTTAAACTAGTTGCAATAATCTTTTAGTGCTTTGCTTGCCTCTTTAACATCAAGATTGTCTGCTTTCTTAAAATCTTCGCATGCGGAACGCATCTTCTTTTGACTTACTTTGATCGCTCCTCTGTATAAATAGGCCTCTCCAAATTCTTTATTCACACTAATCGCATTACTGTAGGCCTCCAGTGCTTGATCGAAATAGCCTAACTGATGAGATGACCTAGCTGATAAGAAATGAGCCTGAGCAACATTAGGATTCTCTTTTATTGCTTTTCCAGCGAAAGAAGCAGCTCTACTAAAGCTTTTTTCTTCATAAGCTATTTTCGAAAGACTCATGTAAGCATTGATATTCTTAGGATCCATTTTAACAATGGCATTCAAGTCCGTTTTTGCCTTTTCATATTGATTCAGTTCTTCATACGATCTTGCTCTATTATATAAACTTTGAACGTGACTTGGATGTGTAGACAAATACTCAGAATACGCCTTTATAGCCTTTTCATATTGACCTTTTCCAAATAAGTCGTCACCAAGATTTGATTCCGGAGAAGAACAGCCAATAAAGGCAACTAATAGTACTAAAAATGCTTGTTTCATTGATTTGATATAAAGGGCGCAAAGCTACCCCTTAAACGCAAAATCAGTGCCTTAAATCGAATAATTTGATTAATTACTAGCTGTTAAACTGAAACACTATTTTCTCTTAAAGCATCATTTAATGAAGTCTTTTTGTCCGTACTCGGCTTACGCTTACCTATTATAAGAGCACAAGGAACTTGATAAGTACCAGCGGGAAACTCTTTTGGTATCGTTCCTGGAATGACCACAGATCCATTGGGCACATAACCTTTATACTCTTTTGGCTCACTTCCTGTAACGTCAATGACCTTAGAGCTCGCAGTTAATACTACATTAGCGCCCAAGACAGCTTCTTTACCTATCCTTACCCCTTCTACAACAATACAGCGTGAACCAATGAACGCATTGTCTTCGATGATTACAGGAGCTGCTTGCACTGGCTCTAAAACACCTCCTATACCTACACCTCCGCTCAGGTGTACATTCTTTCCTATTTGAGCACAACTACCTACAGTAGCCCATGTATCAACCATGGTTCCCTCATCAACATAAGCTCCAATATTTACATAACTAGGCATCAAAATAGTACCCTTACTTATGTATGCTCCATACCTTGCTATTGCGTGTGGAACTACTCTTACTCCTAGTTGATCATACCCAGATTTCAATTTTATTTTATCGTGAAATTGAAATGGACCAACTTCTATAAGTTGCATTTTCATCAATGGGAAATACATAATAACGGCTTTTTTCAACCAATCATTTACTACCCAATCATCTCCATTTGGCTCTGCTATCCTCCTCTTTCCAGTATCCAATTCTTCGACAATAGTCTTAATTGCAACTGATACATCTTTGCGTTCAATTAGTGAACGATCATTCCAAGCTTCTTCAATAAGGTTTTTTAATTCCATCTAATAATCAATATTTACAGTTCCATGAACAAATCAATTGTGATTGCCTCTGTGCTAAAACCTACGGATGATGTCCGTGGGTATTGGAAGATTGCACAATCTATTGCGCAAACAAACAATTATGATATTAATATCATAGGAAATGAAGGTAAAAAAGTCTGTGATGATAAAAGAATCACATTTCACCCTCATCAAGTTCAAGGAAATTCACCCATTAAAAGATGGATAATTAGAAAGAGAATTTTAGTTAAAATACTAAAATTGAAGCCTCAATTATTAATCATTACCACCCATGAATTAATCAATATTTCTTTACTAGTTAAAATAATAACTGGATGTAAAGTGATCTATGATGTTCAAGAAAATTACTCTTCCAACATAAAATATCTTACCCCTACCATTCCAAAACTTCTCTATCGAAGAGTCATTCAGCTGAAAGAAAATCTCAGTAAATATTGGATATCAGAATATTGGTTAGCTGAAAAATGCTACTTATATGAATTGAAATTCATAAAGGGAAAAGCGAAAATTATTGAAAATAAAGCAACAAAATTTATTAGAAAAAGAAACGTTTCTGAGAAAGTGAAACTACTTTTTTCAGGAACGATTTCGGAATATAGTGGAGTCAAAAATGCTATCAATTTACTTGTTAAAATTCAAGAAAAACATCCTTCAACTTCACTTAAAATTATAGGACAAATTCACGATGAATCCTTAATGAAATTTTTAGAAAAGAAACAAAATGAGTTAACCAATATTGAACTCAATATTTCAAAAAAATCTATACCCTATGAAGACATTTTAGATGCCATTTTTTTTGCTAATATTGGCATCATAGGATATGAATTAAATGAGGTGAATCAAAATAAAATCCCTACCAAATTATATGAATATTCGAGATACCAACTTCCATTTATAGTATCCGAAAATTCGCGTTGGTCAGAAATAGGAGCACTACTTGGAGGAGCAATTCCAATCAATTTTGATTGGCCTAAAATTGAAAAAGTCTTAGAAAAATATGAAAACACATCCATTCTATTCCCTAAAAATTATCCCGAAGAAGCTACTTGGGAGCAAGAATCAAATAAAATAAAATCATCTATTGAAACTTTACTTAAATAGATTTAATACTACTGATTTACAATTAGTTAAAATAACTAAAAACAAACTATCTAAAAATATTTTTAGATTAGTCTAAATAAATAGCTAGCTTTGAATCATGATTACAGAGCTAAGTTTCACTGAGGAGAACTACCTCAAGGCCATTTATCATTTATCGCAAGGAGGAGAAGAGAGTGTGAATACTAATTCACTATCTGAAAGCATGAGCACTACACCTGCTTCTGTCAACGATATGGTAAAAAGACTTTCTTCCAAAAAACTGGTTAGCCACAAAAAATACAAAGGCGCTACTCTCCTTCCGACAGGAAAAATGACTGCATTAAAGGTAATCAGAAAACACCGATTATGGGAAGTTTTCTTAGTGGATAAACTAGATTTCAAATGGGACGAAGTGCATGAAATTGCCGAGCAATTAGAGCACATAAAATCTCCTATTCTCATAGAGAAATTGGATGCCTTTTTAGGGCACCCAACTATGGATCCTCATGGCGATCCAATCCCTGATGAGAATGGAATAATGAAGGAAACAACTCGTGCTCCAATTGATCAAATAGCCGTTGGTTGTAAAGGAATAATTGTAGCCGTAAATAGTGATGACACTCTCCTGCTTCAGCACTTAGATCAGATTGGGATTGAGCTGGGATCCAGAGTGGAACTTTTAACAAGAATGGAATTTGATGGATCGGTAACTGTAAAGATTGAAAACCAGAAGGATCAATTTTTCTCAAAACATGTTGCTGAAAATTTGATGGTCACCTTAATTGAAAATTAATTTTATGAAAAGTATTTTTATTGTACTTGCTGCTTTAATTATAATTCCTGGTTGCTCCTCTCCTGAAAAAGTAAACAGGACTAAACCTCATATTGTAGCAACAACAAGCATGCTCTATGATGCACTAATCAATATTGGAAAAGACAGCATTACGGCAGAAGCCATCATGGGACCTGGCGTAGATCCACATCTTTACAAGGCGACCCAGGGAGATCTTGCCAAGTTCAAAAATGCTGACATGATTGTTTTTAACGGCATACAATTAGAAGGTAAAATGAGTGACATTCTTAAGAAATTAGGAATGCAAAAACCAGTAGTTGCTGCTGCAGAAGCCATCCCAAAAGAAATGCTCCTTTCTGCTGTTGGGTATCAAGATGCTTACGATCCTCATGTATGGTTTGATATCAATCGTTGGAAAATAGCCGTAGAGGAAATTGCTAAAGCTCTTACAACTGAAGACTCTGTGAATGCTGCATACTATCGCAACAACGCAAATATCTACCTCAACCAATTGACGGAGCTTGATTCCTTCGTAAGACAAGAGTTAGAAAAAATACCGACATCACAACGAATATTAGTTACGGCTCATGACGCATTCGGGTATTTCGGAGATTCTTATCGTATTCAAGTGAAAGGATTGCAAGGCATTTCTACCGTTGCGGACTTTGGGTTGAAGGACATTGCTGAGATTATTGATTTGATTATCGAGAATAACATCAAAGCCATTTTCGTTGAGACAAGTGTCTCTGAAAAATCAATTAATGCAGTGATAACTGGTTGTCAAGAAAAAGGACACAACGTAAAAGTCGGCGGATATCTCTACTCAGACGCCATGGGTGCATTAGGCACTGAAGAAGGAACTTATCTTGGGATGTTTAAGAAGAATGTTAAAACGATTGTAGAGAGTCTTAGATAGTTAGGAGTTTGGGTATTTAGGAGCTTGGGTTCTTGGACTCTTGGGAATTTAGAGTTTTGGGATTTTGTCTGTTTAGGATTTAGCGATTTTGGGAATATAGATATGAGGAATTTTAAAGATTTAGAAGTTTGGGTTGAGGCACATGAAATTGCTTTGTCTGTCTACAAAATCACGTCTTCATTTCCTAAAGAAGAGATTTATGGTATAACCAGTCAACTCCGAAGAAGTGCCTTATCTATCCCAAACAATATTGCAGAAGGATGTGGTAGAGGATCACAAGCTGAGTTAAAACGATTTTGTGATATAGCAATGGGTTCAGCGTCTGAGGTAGAATATCTACTTCTATTTTGCAGAGATTTAGGTCTTTTAGAAGAATCAAACTATGCTAAAATCAATGAAAAACTCATTGTGCTAAAAAAACGACTGAACGCATTCATTCAACACCTCAAACCCAAATAGCCAAATTCCTATAGAGCTAAAAAGCTAATGAAATGATACAACAAGTAGAAAATCCAGTACTAGAAATCCATGACCTAACGGTGAGCTACGACAAGAAGCCTGTTCTTTGGGGTATTGACTTATCTATTCCTCATGGTGCTCTTTGTGGTATTATCGGCCCAAATGGTGCAGGGAAATCCACTTTGATAAAGGCCATTATGGATTTAGTGCCGGTCAATTCAGGTTATATTAAGTTATTTGATAAAGAGCTCAATGAAATAAGACAAAAAGTCAGTTATGTACCACAAAGGGAATCTGTTGATTGGGATTTTCCTGCTTCAGTTTTGGATGTCGTTTTAATGGGAAGGTATGCTAATCTAGGACTGTTTAAAGGTCCACGAAAAGCCGACAGAGAAGCAGCAATGAAAGCTCTGGAGATGGTGGGAATGGATGAATTCCATCAGCGACAAATTTCACAACTTTCCGGAGGACAACAACAACGCGTATTCCTCGCCAGGGCTCTTACACAAAATGCAGATATCTATTTTTTAGATGAGCCATTTGCCGGTGTTGACGCTGCTACTGAAAAAGCAATTGTTCAGATTCTGCAAGGTTTATCAAAAGAAGGAAAAACAATTATTGTTGTTCATCATGACTTACAATCAGTAGAAACCTATTTCGATTGGGTGATTCTACTCAACTTAAGACTTGTGGCTTCTGGCCCAATGAAAGACGTATTTACTCCCCAGTTATTAGAAGAGACGTATGGCGGCAAACTAACGCTCCTTACTGAAGTGGGCGAATTGGTGAAAAAAGGAGAGTTTGATGTCCGTGAAAAGCAGTAAAACAATGATTTATTAATAATGAATAATGATTTCAATTCAAGTAAACAGCAAGAACCAAAAAGCTAAATAGCCAATATGGAAACGCTAGTAGAATTTTTTACTTTTCAATATCCCAACATCAAATACGTGATGTTCGGAACTGTATTACTTTCTATTAGCTCTGCGGTGGTTGGTTGTTTTACTTTTATCAAGAAAAAATCACTGGTTGGTGATGTTGTTTCTCATGCTGTTCTTCCTGGAATTTGCATTGCCTTTTTGATCTCTGGCAGCAAAAATCCATTCTTTCTAATCATCGGTGCATTTATATCTGGTTGGTTATCAATTATCGTCATGGACGCCATTATCCGAAATACGAAAATTAAAGAGGATGCAGCTACAGGTCTATCACTATCCGTCTTTTTCGGAATTGGTATTCTGTTAATGACATTCATTCAACATTCCGGAAATGCAGCCCAAAGTGGGTTAGATACCTTTCTTTTTGGAAAAGCTGCTGCTTTAGTTGGCACTGACTTGTTAGCTTTTAGCACAATAGCCATTATCGTACTGGTGACTGTATTCTTTTTCTACAAAGAATTTAAACTTATTTCTTTCGATCCTCAATTTGCGAAGGTGATTGGACTTCCTATTAAGCGTTTAGAAATGATTTTAACATCCATCACTGTATTAGCTGTAGTCACAGGAATACAAGCTGTTGGCGTTGTGCTAATGGCTGCCATGTTGATCACTCCTGCAGCCGCGGCACGCTTTTGGACTAATGAATTATATAAAATGTTAATCCTTACTTCGATCTTTGGTGCCTTTTCTGGAGTTTCAGGTGCTTTTATCTCCTACTCCGCTCCTTCCATGCCTACAGGACCATGGATGGTGATGATTCTTTCCATCATCGCTTTGTTTTCCTTCTTTTTTGCTCCTAATAAAGGGATACTAATTCGTCAGTGGAAAAGATTCAAAATTCAGAAACAGCTGCTTGAGGAAAATTTACTGAAAGCTTTTTATAGAATCGGTGAAAATGCTAGTGATCACGATATGGCTGTGGAAAGAAGTGATATTCGATTGATTCGAAATTTCGCTCCAACTCAACTTACCAAAGGATTGAAGAAATTGAAAAGAAATGGGTATGTAGAGCAAAACGGCGAATCATGGAAATTATCCAACGAAGGTTTTGAGAAAGGAAAGCGAATTACGCGTCTACATCGATTATGGGAATTGTACCTCACTAAATACTTGAGAATAGCTCCAGATCATGTTCATGAAGATGCTGACACTATCGAACATGTGATCACTCCTGAACTGGAAGCGAGACTTGAAAAATTGTTGGAGTACCCAACAAGTGATCCGCATTCGTCTGAAATACCCGGTAAATAATGAGTAATAGTCTATTAGCAAAGGAAAATTTTAAAATCGAGCGAATGATATACCTATCCATTATTATTCATTATTCATTGCTAATTATTCATTGTTAATGGATGCTTTTATCATCATATTAACTGGATCACTTGTCGCTGTAAGCTGCGCCTTATTGGGATCGTTTTTGATCTTAAGAAAAATGTCAATGGTGGGAGATGCTATATCACATTCCGTTCTACCTGGAATTGTAATAGCTTACTTCATCGCTGGAAGCATGCAATCTGTATGGATGTTAGTTGGGGCAGGCTTACTTGGCATCATTACTACTTTCCTCATTGAATTTTTTCATCAAAAAGGAAGATTACAAACGGATGCCTCTATAGGTGTCACGTTTACATGGTTATTTGCTCTAGGGGTCATTTTAGTAACATACTATGCTGGAAATGCACACATTGATCAGGATTGCATTCTCTATGGAGAGATCGCTTATGTACCAATAGACTTAATGTATGATAGCAATGGTAACGCAATTGGACCAAAAGCGCTTATCATTCTGTCGGTTGTATTGGTCATTATATTGATTTTCATTTCACTTTTTTACAAAGAGCTATTCATTACCACATTTGACGCATCATTTGCAAAAGCAATCGGCATATCATCTAGTAAATGGCATTACATATTAATGAGCTTGGTTTCATTAACCACAGTAGCTTCCTTCGAATCAGTTGGTGCTATACTTGTTGTGGCTCTGCTGATAGCTCCGGCGGCTTCTGCCTATTTAATTACCAACAAACTAAAAGCAATGCTATTGCTGAGTTCTGTTTTCGGCATTACGAGCTCATTTTTTGGCTATTGGCTCTCGTATTTCTTAGATGGATCTATTGCAGGAGCTATAGTGACTGTATCAGGACTTACCTTTGGGGTTTGCTACGCAATTGTTCAGTTCAGAAAATAAATACAATATGAAATCTATTATTCCTCTTCTCCTATTATTTCTTCTTTCCTCATGCTACAAAACACTGACTATGGAAGGCTTTGATAAAGAAAAATGGAATAGCAGTATTTCTGAATGCGACACTTACCGTTTAGAAATAGCTCCATTACTATTGGAAAAACAAGACATCATTCTAGAAGGGACACAAAATGAAGTAGAAAGTCTATTGGGTTCAGCTTCAGAGCATGAACTATATCAGAGAAATCAAAAATTCTTCCATTACCGATTAACCCCCAATGACGAATGTGGTGATTTTAAGAATATTGAGTTCCTATCCATCAGATTTAATGCTATTGGACTTGCGAATGAAGTACAAGTGATGGTTAGGGAGAATTGAAGCAATGAGTAATTGGTAATGAACAACTAGCTCTTTGACAACCAATGATGACACAAGTCTAATGAAGTGGTCAGCCCATATCAATACATTCTGTCAAATGCTTTCATTATTAATAACTCACTAATGAATGAACATCTTCTCCATTCGTGATGATGACTTCTTTGCCGTTAAGAAAAGACAACTCTACTAAAAACGAATAGCCTGCTACTTTTCCACCACATATGTTGACCAACTCTGCTGCTGCCTTTGCTGTCCCTCCTGTTGCCAAAAGATCGTCATGGATGAGAACGTTTTGTCCTTTTTCGATTCCATCTTTATGAATTTCTACTTCGGCAGATCCATACTCTAGATCATACTTAAAAGCATAAGTATCGGCTGGTAGCTTTCCCTTCTTTCTTATGGGAACAAATGGGATATTCATTTCTTGTGCCAATGAATTACCCCAAATAAATCCTCTGGATTCTATACCAACGATCACATCTATACTTCTCGAACTCCAATACTCTGCGAATGCCAATGTGATTTTCTTACTCAATACCACATCTTGAAGTAATAAAGTAATGTCCTTGAATATGATTCCAGGCTTTGGGAAATCAGGCACATCTCTGATGGATGATACAATTTGCTCTCGAAGATTCATTGAAATGTTAAGGTTGGTCTATCGATTCCCAATGATAATAGAATAATATCAGCGCTTGAGAGTATTTTGATTAAAATTGCCCATTAATAGTAAATCAGCTGTCGCTATGAAAAAAATATTAAGAGTCTTACCTGTTGTTCTGTTTTGTTTCTTGCCTTTTGTTTCGCTTTTAGCGCAAGAGACTGAGCCTAAAAAAGAAGTTGATCCGTACGATGATTATTCTCATCTCTGGGAAGAAGACACTAAGAAAAAGAAGAAAAAGAAGAAAAAAGGCTCTGAAGCTGTGACAACAGATGATCTAAAACAAACAGCCCTTCCTTTAGATTCTCTTAATCAAAACTCACCAGTAGCCACTGATAGTCTTCAAAATGAGACCGCTCCAGAAATACCACAGATCCCATTAGACACATTAAAGCCTGACACTGTACAGCAAGAGCAGCCTAAAGAAGAAGTGATCCCAGAACCTGAAGTTGAAGAACCAAAAGCTGAAGAAGACGCAGAAGAAAAGCCGAAAAAGGAAAAGAAAGAAAAGAAACAGAGAGATACTTCTAACGACACTCCTGTTCAGGATTTCAGAGCACCATTGGCTTCTGGGGAACCTGGAGGAAACTTTACTGGGGGAATTACCTATACACAAATTGGAGATGAAAACTTTGTAGGGATGGTTCTCTCACCAGAATTTGCAATTGGGAAAGTAGGAGTTGGCTTGAATGTTCCTATCCTTTATGGTTTGGAATCTCAGAAAATAAGAACTGAGATATTTAAAGACGGTGTGGGTGTTGCTCGTCTAGTAAGATACATCCGATATGGACAACAAAAGGTAGATCCTGTTTACGTGAAAGTAGGTGAGCTTAACAACACAATGATCGGCTATGGCGGCCTTATCAATCAATACACGAACACCACAAGTTTTGAGAAAAGAAAAGTCGGTTCTCATATAGATCTGAATTACAAAGGCATTTTCGGAATAGAAGGAATGTATAGTGACTTTGATCCCACTTCTAGAAATTTATTGGCTCTGCGTCCATATGTACGACCCCTTGCTACAACGGGGATACCCATCGCAAAAACGATAGAGTTTGGAGCTGCATTTGTTTCGGATAAAGATCAAACAAATATTCCATTATCTGATTCTACGAGTTTCAATTATGAATACACAAGTAAAGGCATAAAAGCATTTGGATTGGATATGGGAGTAACCCTCTTAAGTGTTCCATTCATTCAAATTGATCTATTCGCGACATATTCTAAGTTGAATATTGAAAACGATTCATTAAAAGCAGAGGCTATGCGACAGCTTGGAAGCGATGAATTCAAACCTGGTAACGGTATTTCTGCTGGTTTAAATTTCCGATTCCACTTTATTGCTGACGTACTAAGCACTGATGTAAGAATTGAGCGATTGAGCTACTCTGATTATTATTTACCTCAATTTTTCAATGCAACCTACGAGATTAATAAAGATGCAAGAATTGCTTCTTTAATCGGCGCTAGAGAGAAAAAGGGTATTTATGGTAGCTTAACAGGACACATACTAAAAACAGTACAATTAGGTGGTAGTCTACTCATACCAGATGATATTTCAGCTGAGTCACCCGCTGTAGTACAGATAAATGCAAATGCAGAGCGTGTTGCTGACAAATTCACTTTAAACGCTTCATATATCAAAGGAGACTTAACTGACCTTGGTGATGCATTCAAATTTGATGAACGATCCTTAGCTAAAGTTAGATTGATCTATCATCTCAATAAGTTTTTAGCGGCTGGTCTTGATTACTATTGGAGTTTCGCCCCTACAGCCGACGGATCTTTCGAAGCTACTAAATATGTAATGCCATATTTTGGTTTGAGTATTGACTTTTAATTAATCTCAATGAGTCGTATTCATGAAGATCATAAAGAAAATCTAGAGCTAAAATTGTCTTACACTAAAGACATTCTTGATAAAAGATACGCTTTATATTCCTGGCTAGACACAAAGACTAATTTATCGCTAGCTATTAATTCAGCATTACTAGGGTTCTCATATTTGCTCTTAAATAATCATAATGAAGTTGAAATAATTTACATTAAGATAATTATTTTAATATCCGTTTTACTTATTGGTTTTAGCATTTTAATTAGTCTGAGTTTAACGAACCCAACGATGAAAACTCCAATATGGAAAATGAAAAAGTCGAGCTTAATTGATAAACAACCTAGAACATCAATTGGAATTGCTTTATACGAACCAGATGAGTATTTAAATCACATGCTTACAATAAACACTACAGAAATGATCACTTACAACTCTGATCAAATCGTTAAAATGAATTCAAACATCAATCTTGCATCAAAAAAATTAAAGACTATTGTTCGTCTTTCTTCTATTGCTTTGATTTTACTGGTTATCGCTATTCTTTGGAATTATACTCACCAACTGCTTTTTTGATTGATTCTATTCAAACCTCAATGAATCAATCGGATCAAGTTTAGATGCTTTGTGAGCTGGGATATATCCAGAAATCAATCCTACCACTACACCTATTGCTACAGCAACAAACATCCATACCCACGGCACAATAAAGCCTGAGTTAAAGATCAGGGTGGATGTTAGGTTTCCTATAAGCATTCCAAAAACAATTCCGCCCAATCCTCCCATTTGACAAATAACAATGGCTTCAATCAAGAATTGTTGTCTAATCTTCAGTGGAGTAGCGCCTAATGCTTTCCTTACCCCTATTTCTCTAGTCCTTTCTGTCACGGAAACAAGCATAATGTTCATAAGCCCAATGGAAGCTCCAATGAGCGTTACAAAACCTATTGTGAAGCCACCAGCTCTTAGGTAACCCGTGATTTCTCCCATACGCTCTGCCAATGACTTACTGGCAGAAAGATCAAAAGAATCCTCTTCTCCCAATCTATCTTTCCTTATTGTCCTCATCAAGCCTCTAGCTATTTCCATAGCATTTTCCATATCCTGAGGATTGGGACTGGGAACTGCCACTGCTACTTCGTATCCAAAATTTCTCTCTGGGGCTACTATTCGTGCTGTTTGCATAGGAATGATAATAGTCCGGTCAATGCTTGATGTACCACTTGCTCCTCCTTGCTCCTCTAATGTTCCAATGATTCTAAATTTAGAACCCATCAAGCTTATTTTTTTGCCTAAAGGACTTTCATTATCCTCAAACAAAGCATCAATCACCTGATTTCCTACCAGCGCTACATAAGATCCATTAACACTCTCACTTGCAGAAAATGGCCTTCCTTCTGCTACATCATATCCATCTACCGTAAGGTAATTTTCATCTCCACCTCTTACTACTTGATTAGGGTTAGTCACCTTAGAGCCATATTTAACTTCTGCTTGTCCTGTTATGACCGTATAAATAGACACAACACCTGGTCCATCGTATTTTTCTTTGAATGTTAACTGTTCGTAGTACGTAATCTTAGGATATACCTTAGCTTTCTTCCCGTCATTATCTCCACGATTTCTTCTATCCTCTATATCAAATGTATTGGCTCCCAGACTTGAAAAGCTAGAATTGATGGAGCTTTGAATGCCATCAATGGCCGTCAAAATTCCTACTAAAGAAGTAATCCCAATAGAAATAATAGCCGCTGTAAGTATGGTTCTCAGTTTGTTGGCTTTAATGGACTTAATGCCCTCGGAAATATTCTCACGTATATTCATAAGTAGGTCAGTAAATTTAGTGTGCAGTACTTTCAATTGGATAAATCATAGCTTTGTTTTGTTACAAAATGTCCATTCTATGAATTCTTAAAAACACTAAGTTTTCATTAACGTTGTAAAGACAAAAGTAGATGCTTATGCGGGGAATATTCTCAATTATTTTTCTAAGTGTGATCATTCCGCTTCGGGCGGCATATATCATGATCCCAATGGACGAGACTCAAGCCAACCATTTGAAGGCGTATGGGATTGCCTATTGGATTTTGACCAAAGAAGTGAATGTAGACTGGATGCTCAACTACAAAGGCGGAAGTTTTATGGTTAAGCACTTGCAGGCATTTGAAAATGAATGCGTTATAAGAGGAGTATCCTATCAGGTCATTTCGGATGCAGAAGCCAACGATGTTCTTAATCTTATTGGTAGTCCGTCTTCCAATATGGATGTGATGAAACTAGAGAAATTCCCTAAAATAGCTGTCTACTCGCCCAAGAGCAAACAGCCGTGGGATGATGCCGTCACCTTAGTTCTGACCTATGCGGAAATCCCCTATGATGTGATCTTTGATGATGAGATATTGGGAGAAAAACTTCCAGAATATGATTGGCTACACTTGCATCATGAAGACTTTACCGGACAGTACGGCAAATTTTACAGATCCTTTCATCACTTCCCATGGTATCAACAGCAACAAAGAGAAGCTGAGCAGTCAGCCAAGAAGCATGGTTTTTCCAAGGTCTCTCAACTGAAATTGGCAACCGTAAAAACAATTAAATCCTATGTCGCCAGTGGTGGATTTCTTTTCGCTATGTGCTCTGCAACTGACACTTATGATATCGCTTTGGCAGCCGAAGGACTGGATATTATTGAAACAATATATGATGGAGACCCTGCTAATCCGAGAGCTCAATCTCTACTCGATTTTGATAAAACATTTGCTTTCGAAAACTTCGTATTGGAGCGTGATGAGATGGTTTATGAATACTCGAACATTGACAATCAACCAAATTCCAGAGGTTTAGTTGAGCAAAATGATTTCTTTAGCCTTTTCCAATTTTCTGCTAAGTGGGACCCCATTCCTACTATGCTCACTCAGAACCATACACAAATAGTACATGGGTTCATGGGGCAGACTACTGGCTTCAAAAGCAACTTGATTAAAGGAGATGTCATTGTCATGGGAGAAACCGGAAGCTTGAATGAAGCAAAATACATACACGGAGTAATGGGGAGAGGTTTTTGGACGTTTTATGGCGGACATGATCCTGAAGACTATCAGCACTTTGTAAATGAGCCTCCAACTGATCTAAATCTAC
>JBGCFL010000136.1:0-2820 GCA_045106975.1 Ekhidna sp.
AAGCTAATCTCGAGAAAATAAAATCCTTCGGTAACGAAATAATCGAAGCAAGAGATGGAGAGTTAGCTAGCGGACTTGTTGGGCAAGGTAGAATGGCTGAGCCAGAAGAGCTTTTAGAAGTAATAAAAAAAAAGTTTGATAATCAATCTCTGCTAAAGAGCAAGAAAGTGCTTATCACTTCAGGTCCAACACATGAGGCGATAGATCCCGTCCGCTTTATTGGCAATCATTCCTCTGGAAAAATGGGTAAGGCCATTGCCGAATCTTTTGCTTCGCATGGTGCGGAGGTCACTATGATATCGGGTCCTTCTACCAATCTACCGGAAGGAGTTAAAATCATAAAAATCAAATCAGCCGAAGAAATGCTTTCTGAAACTAGAGCACTTCATGATCAAGCTGATATTATTATTTTTTCTGCCGCTGTAGCTGATTATCGTCCTGAAAACCCAGCTCAAGAAAAAATCAAAAAGCAAGAAAATAATCTTCAACTCAACCTTATTAAAAACCCGGACATTGCATTAGAGTTAGGGAAACAGAAAAAAAAACAAATTCATGTGGGTTTCGCTTTGGAAACGAATAATGAGAGCAGCAATGCAAAAGAGAAGCTCAAAAAGAAAAATTTTGATTTGATCGTACTGAACTCACTCAATGATACAGGAGCAGGATTTCAGTCAGACACAAACAAGGTTTCTTTTTTTGATAAGAATGACAATGAAAAGAAATTTGAATTGAAGAGCAAACAAGAAGTAGCGGCAGATATCGTTTCTTACGTAACACAACATTTCACATGAGAATTTTAGGCTTCATTCTGATATTATTCACTTTCACTTCATGGAGTCAAGAGCTCAACTGTCGTGTGATTGTTAATGCCCAGCAAGTGGAGACTACTGAAAGAGCCATTTTCGAAGAAATGGAAACTGATTTCGCTCAATTTCTAAATAACAGAAAATGGACTTCTGATGAATTTAGGGAGGAAGAAATTATTAATTGTAACATTCTAATTACCATTACAGAGATGCCTTCAGTTGGCATATTCAGAGCCTCTGTTCAGGTGCTTTCGAGTAGACCTGTTTATGGCACAGCATATGAGACAGTGCTACTCAATTTTGCTGATCGAGATTGGG
This sequence comes from Ekhidna sp., assembly GCA_045106975.1. Lineage (GTDB taxonomy): Bacteria > Bacteroidota > Bacteroidia > Cytophagales > Cyclobacteriaceae > Ekhidna. The sequence continues at coordinate 1,125 of JBGCFL010000136.1, forward strand.
ATTTTGAATTCGTACAGTCTCAACCTTTACAATTCAATGAAAACGCTTATATCAATAACATTACATCACTTCTATCATATTATGCTTATCTGATAATCGGATATGACTATGACTCATTTTCAGAACTAGGAGGAGATCCATTCTACCAGAAAGCATTCAACATTGTGAACAACGCCCAACAGAGTGGCTATAACGGATGGGAACAGTTCAATAGTGTAAGAAATAGATACTGGATGATTGAGAATATTCAAAGCCCTCAGCTGGAGCCTGTAAGGAAAAGCATATATAAATATCATAGACTTGGTCTAGACATTTTAGAGGATAAAAAAGAAGAAGCAGAAAAGAACATATTGTCCTCTCTTTCAGAAATTCAAAAAGCGAACAGATCTCGTCCAAGATCTATTATCACCATTAGTTTTATTGATGCCAAAGCAGATGAAATTATTCAAATTTTTTCCAATAGTAGTTTAGCTATTCGAAGACAAGCTTACAATTTGTTAACCAATATTGCACCTGCAAGAACTGACGAATTCAAAGTGTTAATTGAGTAGACTCTGAATATCTTTACATTTCTTGCAGAGATAAATGATCAAATCACTTTATATAAAAAACTACGCACTTATTCAGGAATTGGAGATGACACCATCTGCACAACTGAACATTATTACAGGTGAAACGGGTGCTGGTAAATCCATCATGCTTGGCGCTGTAGGTCTATTACTAGGTAAAAGAGCAGATACCAAAGTACTCCTTGATGAAAATCAAAAATGCATAGTGGAAGGAACTTTTGACCTATCTGACTACAAATTGCAACAAGTCTTCGAGCAAGAAGATATAGATTTTGAAAATGAATGTGTCATTAGAAGAGAGATTTCTCCAAACGGAAAATCGCGAGCTTTCATCAATGATACACCCGCTAATCTCGGGGCGCTCAAACGCATAGGTGAATATCTGATGGATGTTCATTCCCAACATGAATCACTACAGCTGGGAAGTAATAAGTATCAATTGAACGTGTTAGATTCTTTTGCTTCACACGATGAGCTCTTTTCTAACTATCAGGCACTATTTAGCGAATACAAAAAAGTTAAGAAAGAATTAGAAAGCTTGGAAAAGCTAGCTTCCAAAAGTGCTGAGGACGCTGACTACAAGCAGTTCCAACTGGAAGAATTAGAGCAAGCCAATCTGGATGATCTTCATCAAGAAGGACTTGAAAAAGAGCTTGAAGTGCTTGAAAATGCAGAGGAGATAAAACTCAAACTATCTCAAACAAGTCATACATTAGACGAATCAGAGGTAGCTGTCTTGAGCCAACTCAACGAATTGAAACAATTGCTGCAATCCATTTCTTCATTTTCAGAAGACTTAGAACAAATCAGTGAGCGTTTAGATAGTTCGACTATTGAATTGCAAGATGTATTCAGTGAAGTACTGAGAATTCAGGATAAAGTAGAGCATGACCCTGAAAAAATCCAAGAATTAAAAGAACGTCTTGATTTATTGTACAGGCTGCAAAAAAAGCACTCCATACTAACTGTTGATGACTTAATCAAGCTAAGAGATGAAATTGCTGAAAGTCTAAGTCTAGTTGCCAATCTTGATAATGATATTATTAAAGCAAAAAACACTCTTCTGTCCAGTGAGAAAGTAATGCTCCAAGTTGGGGAAAAACTGAGTGAATCAAGAAAGCTATCTG
>JBGCFL010000137.1:0-38641 GCA_045106975.1 Ekhidna sp.
TAGGTCGTTGGTTATAAGAGCTACGACGGCAGAAAGATTCTATTGACCAACCTCTATATATTTGGTGTAAATTTGCACCAATAAAATATATGGGACGACAAAGTATTTCATTTACAGAGCCAAACGATGAATGGCTAAAGGCACAAATTGAAAGCCAGGAGTATTCAAGTAAAAGCGAACTGGTAAACGATTTGATACGACAGGCTAGAAACCAGCAACAGAAAATCGATTATATCCGGATGAAATTAGACAAAGCAGAACAATCTGGGTTCACCAACGATTCTCCAGCAGACATTCTGAAACAAGCCAAGTCTTAGTGGCGAAATACAAAATCAGTAATATCGCTAAAGATGATCTGATTAGAATTCATCAATATGGAGCTTCCACGTTTGGAGTAGAACAGGCGGATAGATACTTCAATGCATTCTTCGACAAATTTCAACTAATTGCTGAAAGACCTAATGCGTTTGAATCTGTTGACTTTATAAAAAAAGGATACAGAAAGTGTGTATGCGGAGTGGATACAATCTTTTACCGTATTAAGGACGGGGTAATTGAAATCATGACAATTATTGGTCGACAAGACAGGTTAGAAAACTTACACAACATAGATTGATCTAAACTATTGGCAACAATTGATAGCACGAATGCTAGCCCTTGTCGGTGTTCTCACCGACAAGTCTACCTTAGGTAGTTGGTCATAAGACCAACGATGGCAGAGGATTACAAACTCAAAATTCAGAAAACCCGTACTTTAAACGTTGATTACCACAACTACCCCAATCGCTGTTCTACCCACAAAAAACTGATACTGAAAAGAAAAATAGCGAAGAAAATCCACTTTGACACAGGCTCCTTATTCGGTGGAATATTCCTTTCTCGACCTTGACCTTTGCCTACATAAGTTTCTGTTTGTTTCCTTTTCATTTCTCTTTTTTGCAGTACCCAATCCGCGCTATCAAATGCGAAGAACTGATCAAAAGAAGCTCCATCTACCATAACTTTTTGCCAACCTCGCTTTGCTGGCCAGAAAGTCATTTCCCAGTTAGTGGGCGAAAACCATTGTTGACTTACTGCCAGTCTTACATCTTCAATTTTGAGTTCCTCCAATTCATCGTTGGCTACTTGAACATCAGTTGGTTCATTGACTCTAGGAAATCGTGCAGTTTCCATTGTGGACTGTACGGGTGTCATTCCTATCACATCTGCTAAAATGGATTGCCATAGCTTACTGTAGAGTTTACGCTCTCCTTGGAGATTTAATACAAAAGAATCTGTAAAGAGCGGTCTTACCATTTGCCCCAAGCCAAGTGATTGTATTTGAGCTACCATATTGTCATTAAAGGAAATGATGTCTACCTCTCCCCTCAATTGCCAATCTGAGTCATTCAATTCAATTTCGCCATTCTTGCCTTCCAACAGAAAGCTTTTCTCGTTCCTGCTTTGCCAAGAGACCAAATTGATTGTCGCCTTTGCTCCCATGATAACCAGGCCAAGTTCACCTTTTTCAATTCTCTCCTTTATTCGCTGCTGCTCTGATTTAGTTAAGCTTTCATAAGCTGAAGCATCCGCTATAATCAATTGAAAGTCATCAAGAAGCCGAGAAGAAAGATTAGTTAGTCTACGTTCTCCCAAATTGGTAAACGCTTGATGATAAAGGTCTGTAGACACTTTTAGTCTTTCTGCAATACCAAATCCCGTTTCTGCCAAATAATTCTTCAATCCTCGGAATTCGAAAGAAGGTGTATTTGCTAGCATTAGCACATTGTTCTTTTGCTTAGGTTTTACATAAAGAGGTATAACCTCTGAGAAAACAGTATCTCCTTTACGTATACCATCTAGCTGATAGGTAAGGTATCCTGTCACAGATGGTATTGTATTTAATTGTAAAACTGGCTGATCTGCATACTCTGTTGTTGATTCAATCCCTGATCCAGATAGCACGACAGATAATCCGCTATCCATTTTCAATTGAAAAGTGAATGTCATTTCTGATTGCTCCAATGCATCAGTCATGGTGAAATCCAATACGCCTTCTTTCTTACTTATTGAAGGCAGGAAGGTATCTAATTGAGATATCTCACTTAATTCCCATTTTTCTAACCCTTCACCTATCACAACAAATTGATCAACCACTTTTGATCGGACAAGCTCATCGTACTCTTTCAAATTTTGAATCAAGATGAATCCTTCCTTTTTTAAAGAATCTATACGTTCTGTATTCGCATTTTCAGTCTCCCAAGTGATTTTAACAGCAGTGGCAGAAGATGTTTGATAAGGGACAAGATATAAGGCTAGCAATGAAATCACTATCAAAAACAAAGCAGCAAAGCGAGCTCCTCTTAATCTTTTTGGACGAGACTTGTAATCCAAATATATGAGAAGTAGTAGTAACCCTACAGCTATCAAAATCACCCACCAATCAAGATTATTTTCTAGACTCATTGGCTTTTAATAAGTTCTTTAAAAAATGGGTATTCATCTCATCCATTGTATGCTGGTCTCCTGCAGGGAGCGGACTAGTATCTAACACGACCATCTCAAGGACACTTTTCAAACCTTTCAATGCTTGTATATCTCCATCATTTAGCTCCTCTTTATCCAGTAAAATCCTAAGAACATTGAGTGCTTCTAAGTATTCTCCAGATTGCTCAATCGCCAACCCAGCTAGTTCATTACCTGCATCTTCTAACCTATTTTTATCCACTTCACTCCATAGCATAGAGATCAGTACTTCATCTAGTGTTGATATACTCAATCGAATAGAAGGATAGCTCCTTTCTTGTTCTTGATTTTCCTGAAAAGAACCTTCATTCAATTGTTTCATTTTTCCAGTCAATCTGCTTTCAGCTTCATTGACTGGCGGTGGGTCAAACCCAATTCTTTGCACATAAATTCGGGCGTGATTCTTTATCTCTTTCAGCAATTCTTGAGCTCGGTATTGATATGGAAGAGATTTTTCGGGTTGAAACAGCCTTAAATACAATTCTGCGTCCCACATTTCTGTCAAAGCAGCCCGTAATTTTGCTTTTAATGTTTGTGTGTGAAATGTAGCCGTTTCTTCATCACCATGCTCATGCATGTATTCCTGCAAAGGATTTTTACTCTTCTCTTCTTCTATAGCTATTGTTCCCTTATCCATGTGCTGACCTTCTTCATTTTCATGATCATGGTCATGTCCGAACTCCTGCAGTACATTAGACCCGTCCGATTCCACTTCTCCAATCTCCTCAGGAGCTTCTTGCTCTATATCGAGTCCACTCTCATCCTCCTCTCCTATAAACTGACCATACTTCAATCGCAGCTGCTTCTGATCAAACCCTAACTCATTGCTAGTAAAATTGAAATCCTTCTTTTTCAACCTTGATTTATCCTCTATCAGCTTTTCTGTATCAATGATGATTTGTAATTGGCTTCTAAAGAAGTCGGGCATCAGATCTACTCCTAAAGCACCTTGCAATGAAAACTCTACCTGAGCAGTATCCTTCAATATGAAAAAATAGGTTTCAGTCCTACTCTGCTGTACCATTGGCCTTCGGTTGTCAAATGCCGTAGCATAAAAATACAATTCATTGCCAGGCTCCATGCCAAAATCATCTAGTCGGAATGTCATAGGTACAATTACTTTCTTCCCATCCACTTTCATCGGTAATGGAATTTTCTGTTCCCTAAACATGACTGATTCTCCAGACCCTTTTGTAATGGTTGCAACCATGTATCCGTCTGTCAAACCAAAATCATCCGATATGGAGACATTGAAGTTGACTTCTAAATTCCTTTCATAGTCCAATCGCTGATGTTGTGGTATTCCTGAAATCCTTGCCTCTGGAGCTTCATCCGGCAGCAATTTCAATTGGTAATATGGGGAACTGATTACTTGATCCTTAACTTGATACACCAAAGAATAAAACCCACTCTCTTTTGGACGATGGCGAGTAGACCATCTTTCATCCACTTTCCTTAATGAGAGGCTATCCCCTTGGCTGGTTTTAATCCAAACTGCGGATGGGTTTCCTTCAAAGAAAACGTTCCATTTCAAGCTAGACTGATTAAGCACCTCTAAGTCCAATGGTGATTGTGTTGTCCTTAACCCTGTATAGGAAGGTGGAGACACCATCACATGCCCGTCTTTTATATATGCTGTGTCTGATATGACTTGAACCTGATCTAAGGTGAAGGTGGTATTTATATAACTCCCTTGTTCTTCGATCGTTTTCGGTAATAGAAATAGGCTAATGAGAATAAGAGAGCCTGCCAAAAACACCCAAAAGAGTGGTTTCCAATTAATGGGAAATTGAAGGCTTGGGATGCGTTTCTCTAACACTGATAGTACCTTCTCCTTCTGCAAAGAAGTAATACCTTGCACTGAATCTTCAAAGACTAACTCTGTACTGTACTCTGTGGAGTGAAACTGATTATTGACAAGCTTTATAATGTCTTTCTTCTTCGGTTTTCTTTTCAGTTCTCTTATACTTATCAGAATGGAAAGCACTCCCATAACAAAAATGACCAAGTAATTGAGCGACAATAACCAAGTCAGGCCGAAAATGAACCCGCTTGAAAAAAGAAGAAGTGCAACCACCTTCAAGTAGATCCTTAACTCCCAATTTTTCTTAATACGATGTAGTGTTGGGTGCATTTTCATCTCGTCTCACTTTTAAATGAAGCCCATCTCTCAACTACAAGTACAACAAGTAATAGCATCCAGAAAATAGAAGCTGCGCTTTCCTGTTCTTGCACATTCCTTTCAATGCTTTCATCAGTGTACTTAAAAGCACGGACATCCATCGTTCTTTGATCTTGTTGGCTATTAAAACTAGGACTCAGCAAGGCCAAGAGTTTCTTTGGCAAGTTCAATTCAACTGCGTCTTTCAAGCTCCAATCGTTCGAAATATGAATGCGATCATCAGTAACCTGTTTCCATGTTTGAATCGTGACTGAATCAATCATCAACATATTTGATCGTTTTGGGGGCTGCTCATTGGATAACCAAAAGACCCAATCTGCTTCTAGAAGATTCTCTGAAGGTTTTGTAGATATTGGACTCAATTCATCAAGAGTATGGAAAGCCGCTTTGAAGATTTCAGTTTCCTTAGCATATTCCTCAGAAGATTTCAGATAGTATGAAACAGTCAACTCATTGTTCACTAAAGTCTCTTCGTAAGAATTAGTCGTTTTCCATTCGTCAAAAGTGGCAGTTACCTGATATTGCTTATCTCCTATTTCATAGGAAGCGATTTGCTCCGTTTGGGGTTCTGTTGGCAACTTCATCCATTCATATCTATTTGGAAAAGGAACCATTGAACTTTTGAAATCCTTCATTCTCAATGGAGAAATCACCACTATTCTTTCCGCCTTTAAGGTAGGTGGATTCGCTAATAGCTGCCAATAATCATTATTAGCATATTCGATTTTCTGATCTATTGAGGGGAAACCATCCACTAACCAAAAAGCTTCATCATCTTCATTCAAAGAGTCTTTCCAAGGTTGGAACCACGCTAAATCGGCGTATCGCAGATCTACCAAATACATTGTGTTGATAGACGCTTTCTTGCTATTTAAGAAAGGTTCTGCCAACAATAAAACCAATAAAAACATTAACAATAATCTCAAAAGCAACAAAATCCATTGGCTTGGCATAATGGATCGCATGGTTTTGGTTTCCGTCTCTTTTAAAAAACGGATACTACCAAAAGCGACCGAATTACGGGTATTTTTACTCCATAGGTGAACAATTACAGGAATGACTAATGCTGCTAAGCCAATTAAAAAATATGGTAGTAGCACTCCCATTAAAGCAGTTGTTTTCGTTTGTTCAAAAACGCATTAACCAGATCAGCTACTGGAGTGGTAAAGTGAATAGAGTGATAATCAATTCCATTAATCAAGAAGTCATGTGCCAGTTGTTCTTTCCATTTGGCAATAGACTTTTGATAAGACTCCTTGAGTGAAACTGTATTCAGTTGGATAGACTCATTGGACTCCAAGTCATTGACTTTTATCGCACTGTCAAAGTCCAAATTTTCTTCTTTTTCTCCTAATAAGTGAAAGACAATAACTTCATTTCGAGGAGATTTTAGTGCTTTTATAAAAGAAGGAATGTCTTCATCAGTGTCATATAGATCACTCACAAAAACGAAAAGTTCCTTTGCTCGACGGTTTTCTATATAAGGATCTGAAAATGAGTTAGTTATTTCTAATTGCTGCAACTTATTCAAGTACCTTCTCCAGTGCTTAGCGTCATTTCCGGCTTTCATACTGGATTCATCAGCTAGACAAATAGTGTCGCCATTTTCTATGGCAACAAAGCCTAAAACTCCTGTCAATAGTTTAGCTAGATTGAGTTTACTTAGTCCTGCTTCTTCATAAAGCATCGATCTTGAATTGTCAATGATGAAAGTGACATTAACATTGGTCTCCACCTCTGATTGTTTGATGTAAAACTTATCTGTTCTAGCATACATTTTCCAATCCAACTGACGTAAATCATCTCCTTGACTGTAGGGTCTATATTGACTAAACTCCATTCCTACGCCTAGTCTCTTGCTTCGCTTTCTTCCCATTTGCTCACCGAGAGCCAATGAGCGAACCGCCCAATCAAAATCATGAATGGAAGCAAGAACTTCTGGGTCTATATGGAGAAAGGTGTTAGGCATTATGTGTAAAACATCCCCCTCCCAACGCTTTTCCCCACCTCATCCCCCTTGAAAGGGGGAGTTGACTAGAAAAATTTTCATACTTTAAATCCAAATCAATGAATCTAAATCGAAGTGAATGCCCCCTTGAGGGGGCCATAGGGGTGTTAATTCTCATATCACATTCCGTTTATCAAATGCTCAATAATCTGATCGGTAGTCACCTTCTCCGATTCTGCTTTGAAATTGACAAGTATTCTGTGTCTGAGTGCTGGTAACGCAACTACTTTGATGTCTTCAGGGATTACTGAAAAGCGTCCCTTCATTAAAGCGTGTGCTTTAGCAGACATGATTACTGCTTGCCCTGCTCTTGGACCAGCTCCAAAATCAACATAGTTTTTTACCATTTGATTTTGAGTATTCGCTGGTCTTGTTGATCGCACCATTTGACTAATCTCTTTTATCAATTCATCTGAAATAAACACTTCTCTTGTGTACTCCTGAAGCTTAATAATTTCCTCTCCTGTTAAAACAGGATTAAGTGGTTCACTTTTCTTTCCCGTTGTTATTCGTAGGATTTCCTGTTCTTCCAATTCGGTTGGGTACCCGATCAATACATACAATAAGAACCTATCTACCTGGGCTTCCGGTAATGGGAATGTACCTGATTGCTCAATAGGATTCTGGGTAGCCAGCATAAAGAAAGGCTGATCCATTCTGTAGTCTTTGCCCCCATAGGTCACCTTATATTCCTGCATCACTTCCAATAGTGCCGCTTGAGTTTTTGGTGGCGTTCTATTGATTTCATCTGCCAGGAGAATGTTAGTAAAAACGGGTCCCTTGTTGTACTTGAAAGATTTATGACCTTTCTCGTCCTCCTCAACCACTTCTGTTCCTAGAATATCCGTAGGCATCAAATCAGGTGTGAACTGAATTCTGTTGAAATCAAGGTTTACCGCTTTCGCCAAAGACTTGATCATTAGCGTTTTTGCTAAGCCAGGGAGTCCCTCAATCAGCACATGACCACCAGCAAGCATGCTTATGATCAATTGATCCATTACCTCCTCTTGTCCTACAACTACTTTATGTACTTCTGTTTTTAAGTCACTTAGCTTAGCTACTAATGTTTTTACTTCAGTCTCTAGTTTTTCTAGTTCTTTGTTCATTTATCCTTCTTTAAAGTCACTCCCGAGGGGGAGTCTATCTTCCTTGTGAAATAATCTATAATAACTCATAGATTCCCTTCGGGAATAGCATAAGTAAAATTTAAAATTTATCTCGTCAAAGCATAAGTAATGATATTTACTCCAAAACGAGTATTATCATACTTATACCATCGCTTATTTCTAAAGTCGTAATCCCACTCGCACCCATAATCTTTGTTGCTATACAGCACTCCTATTCGTCCATCTACTTCTATAGCTTTGAGATACTCATGCACCAAATCATCGCCCCATCCATTCAATTCTTGAGTCGTTGTTGGGGGGCCTTCAAAATCAAAGAAACTTTTATAAATCTTATGATCGTCAGGTATTTTCTTTAGAGCTTCTGTCCCAAACAACTTTTCCATTTGCGTCTCAAACGACTTTGCAAAAAGCCCGTCAATATCATGGTTGCAATCATCCACAAATACAAAACCTCCATTCTCTACATAACTCTTAAAATTGGCTGCTTCGTCTTTTGTGAACTGTACCAGTTTATGACCTGACAAGTAACAAAATGGGCTACCAAAAATATCTTTACTTCCCAATGGGACAATTTTCTCAACAGTATCTACTGCTATGGTCGTGTATTGAACTAGCGAATGCATGATGTTGGATGGCATTCGCTGATCTACATCCCAATCGCCCGATTCATATTGCAATCGGGTAAAAAAGAACGACTCATTTTTAGACCATTTCTTCATCATATTAATATTATAAAGTAACGCAAAAGCCACAAGCGAGTAATGAGTTTTATGGTGTGCGTAAGGAAAACTACATCAATGGTTTAGTGATAGGACAAAAGAAAGAGAACATTTAATTCGGGTGCATGTTTAATTATCAACACTAAAACTATTGACTCTCATTTTTCGTCATTACTACTAAAATTTGATCCCCATGAAAAAAATCGCATTATTCATTCTAATACTTTGCAGTCTTCTTGAAGCTACCTCGGAGGAACTTTATGTTGAAGATGGTTTGTCAGAACAAGAAATCAGCTTTTTGAAAGCGGTAGTTCTCGATAAAAACACCAATGAACCAGTCCCTTTTGCTCATGTCTTCATCAATCAAACAACGTGCGGAACCTATACGACCATAGATGGTGTGTTTGAGTTAAAGTGTGATTTTGACATAACAGATCTTAAGCTATTCATTTCCCATGTTGGATATGAAGACATTATCATTGAAATCAATTCTACCTGGGAAAATGATATTGTCATCCCCATGATCCCTGCAGCCAATGAGCTTAAGGAAATAACTATTTTATCGGACAGAGATGATAAGAGTCGGAAAAGAAATCTGAGAATTTTTAAAAATGAATTTATTGGGCGTGATAAATCAAGAAAAAAATGCTTTATAGAAAACCCTGAGGTTATTTACTTCAATGATAGTCTTGATGTTCTTTGGGCATTTTCAGATGCTCCCATTCAAGTGACAAATCTATATACTGGATATAAAATAGAGTATCACCTAGAGTATTTTGCATTCAACAAAAAAACCACACTCCCAATGTATAGTGGTAATTGCTCAATACAAGAAATGGACACTTCTGATTTTGAATTAAAACAAAAATGGATTGATCAAAGAAAAACGAGTTATATGGGTTCATTAACTCACTTTTTTCATTCGCTTCTTTCTGAGAATTTAAATGAAAGCGGCTATTCCCTTTTGAACGAAAAATCGCTGAAAATTGACATTGATAATAAAGAAGAGAATACTATAGTTAGCGTTTCTGAAAACATTGATGTGGTATATGAAAATGAATTTGAACCTAGAAGCTATCGAACATGGCTTAATCGTGTATTAAGCAGAGAACCTTATGTTGGAGGTGGTATAAAGTACGGTGATGATCCTAGGTACCAAGTAACAAGTGTTAGCCCAATAAATGGAAAAATCCTGATCAATAAAAACGGTCAAATACTCAATGAAAAAGACATTGTCCTAAATGGCTATATGGGATGGGAAAGAGTTGCAGACATAATGCCTTTTAATTATAAAATCCAGCAATAGAAATACCACATATAGGTCTAACAACTGTATTCACTAAATAAAAAAGCCATCTCAAAATGAGATGGCTTTCAATTTCAAAAAATCACTTTCTTACACTGCATCTGAAAGACTTGTGAATGTAAAGTCTCTAATTTTCATATAAGGAATCAAGCTTCCATTCACTCTAACTTGTTGTCCTAATGTTTCCAAGTTGTTCAACATGATAATTGGACTTTCATTAAACCTCATGTTTTTAATTGGGTGCTTAATCTTTCCATTTTCAATAAAGAACGTTCCATCTCTTGTAAGTCCTGTATAGAGTAATGTCTGTGGATCTACATTTCTTATGTACCAAAGTCTTGTCACCAAGATTCCTTTTTTGGTACTCTTAATCATGTCTTCCAATGAAGCATCACCACCTGCCATGATACCATTTGGTGGGAAAGGAACAGGATCTACCCCTTTTTGCTTTGCCCAGTATCTTGAATAGAACAAGTTTTTCACAACTCCTCCTTTGAGCCAATCCATTTTTTTCAATGGAGTACCGTCACCAGCCCATGTGCTTCCTGGAACTCGTGGATCTAAAGGGTCAGAATAAAGATTGACTCTTTCATCTACTATTTTTTCTTCAAGTTTGGTTCCGCCTCCTTCTTTTGACATGAAACTTCTACCTTCATCAGCTGTTCGTGCATTGAAAGCTCCAAACATATTTTGAAGCAATCCAATAGAAGCCGCTGGTTCCATTATCACCGTGTATTTACCTGGCTCAATGGCTTTAGCTTCTCTAGACTGGATTGCTTTGTCAATCGCAATTTTAGAAGCTTCTGCTCCATCAAACTTATCTACATCGTTTACATCTCTTGTCACCCAACCTGAACCTGTTCCATCATTGGTTCTCATCGTAACCGTGAAGTCTAAGCTTGTAGATTGATTGTAAGCAAACAATCCTTCGCTATTAGCCATTGCACTAAAGCCTGCAGAATCATTTAAGAAACCTGCAGCTGTTACATCTTTGGCTCTAGCAGGCTCTATACTTGCTGAAGCTACTTTTGCTCTGTACTCAGGCTTAATGTCTGCCGTGGATTTAAAATATGATTTAGACTCTTGATAAGTCTGTGGTCCTTGTGGAGGCATAAATTCAGGATTCTCAGGAGCTAGTTTCGCTAGTTCCTCAGAAACTTTCACTGCCTTAGCTATTGCTTCATCCGTAAATTCATCCACAGTAGCTACACCTACTCTATTACCAAAACTAGACTGTATAGCCATGTTTTGATTGTTCTGATATCCAGCTGTAGAAACTGTGTTACGAGCATAGCGAATGTTTCCACTATTGCTTCCATTTATATTGATCTCGCAAGTTTCAGCCTTTGAATAAGACAATGCCTTATCCAAAATCTGCTTTGCTTCTTCTTTTGTATATATCGCCATTATTGTATGTTCTTTATTTGATTAAATGTTTCTTCCAGTATTGATCACATTCACATCCTTAAACTGCGTAGTAGATGATCCATGAGATACTGCACTTACTTGAGAAGGCTGTCCCTTTCCGTCAAAGAACGACCCAAATAATCTATAATCTGATTCGTCACATATCGCTACACAAGAGTTCCAAAACTCCTGAGTATTAGACTGATAAGCAACATCATTTAACATTCCTACGATTTCACCATTCTTGATTTCGTAGAATACTGTTCCTCCAAATTGGAAGTTATACCTCTGCTGATCGATAGAATAAGATCCACGCCCAGCTATGTAGATTCCCTTTTCAATGTTCTTGATCATCTCCGATGGAGATAACTTCTCTTGGCCAGCTTTTAATGACACATTAGGCATACGCTGAAACTGTACATCATTCCATGACTGAGAGTAGCAACATCCATGAGACTCTTTCTGGTCAATCATATGAACTTGATCTCTAATAGCTTGGTAGTTGACAAGTGTTCCTTCCTTCACTAGATCCCACTCTTTACACTTCACACCTTCATCATCATATCCTACAGCTGCTAGCGATCCTGCTTGCGTTTTATCCGCCACAAGATTTACTAGTTTACTTCCGTAATTGAAATCTCCTGCTTTCCACTTATCCAGTGTAGCGAAAGATGTTCCTGCATAGTTTGCTTCGTAACCCAATACTCTATCCAGCTCCAATGGGTGACCCACTGATTCATGGATGGTTAGTCCTAAGTGATTTGGTTCTAAAACAAGATCATATTTTCCAGGCTCAACAGATTTAGCTGAAAGCATTTCTTTCGCTTGATTAGCTGCATCAGTAGCATCCGCTACTATGTCATATCTATTTCTATAAAGCTTTACTCCTGCAGGGCTATCCATCAATTCATTTGCGTCAGGATCCATGTACTCATACCCAAGTCCCATTGGTGCACTTAATCCTTGACGAGTTTTGAATTTACCTTCTTTAGGATCAATACAAGTCACATTCATGAATGGCCAGATTCTATGTACATCTTGATCGATGTATGAACCTTCTGTTGAAGCAAAGTATTTCTGTTCATTAACCATGAAAAGTGCAGAGTTTACATAATTAGCTCCGTTTTTCATTGCAGCATCATTTGCTGACAAGAGTAGATCTGCTTTTTCCGTAATAGGCACTTCCATCGCATTTTTTACGATAGGTGTTTTCCATGATACTTCTCCATGTCCTTCTACTGGAGCTAATACCACAGGCTCTTTCTGAATTTTGCTATTCGCTTTAGCGATAGAAACAGCAATCTCAGTTGCCTTTTTAATTCCTTCTGGCGTTACATCAATGGTAGATGAAAACCCCCATGTCCCATTCGCAATTACACGAACGCCTACTCCGAATGATTCTGTATTTACTACGTTTTGAACTTTGTCTTCTCTTGTAAAAACAAATTGATTCAAATATCGACCGATACGAGCATCTGCATAGCTAGCCCCCATGGAGCGTGCAGTATTCAGAGCTACATCCGCCAACACCTTTTTTTGTCCAGCATCCAATCCTGGCGCCAAAAGGGCTTCTACAGGAACAGAGTTGCCAAGAAGTGACATGGGCAACATAGTTGCTCCAGCCCCCATTGCTGCAATGTTTATAAAATCTCTCCTTTTCATGTGTTTTATTTGGTTTTAAATCCTTTTAGAAAAACATTTAACCAGTACACTTGGTATAAACGCTTCATTATGGAATTTAGAAATTTACTATGAAAAGTGGGAGTAATATTATTTGAATGGTTGGTACATTATACTCTTTAGTTTAAAGTTTCACTTTTCTGGAACTTAGAGTAAAAAACTAAAACCCTATCTGGTGACTCTAGTTGTGGATAATGTCCTATCTGGTCTAATGTCCAAATATTTTCTTTAGAAATGACTTCTTTGTAACGATCGATCATAACTTTCCCAGAGATAGGATCAACGAGACCATTTATTAGTCCAAGTGGATTTTTGAATTCCTGAAGAGCCGATACCCAACGTTCCCGATGAGTTACTCTTTCCTTCATGTACCTAATAATCAAATGAGCAATTCGATGGCCATTACTAAATGAAACCAAACTCCAATAATCAGCCAACTCTTCTGAACTTAGTCCCGTATCGGGCCCAAAAATGCTTCCAAAGCTCTTTTCAAATTTCTTCTGATTCAATAGTTTGCTTAGCAAGAACCCAACTGGACTCATCAACAGTTTTTGAATCATCAACGGATGGTGTGACTCTGGAAAAATACCTCCATTCAACAAGCATGCTGAGTTAACTTGAAAACAAGAGTCCTCATTATGGCGTGCAATTAATTCTTGCACAACAGTATCTCCATAATCATGAGCCAGAATATGACATTGCTCAATTTTCAAATATTTTAATAGATCTTGCACTAAATCAGCCTGCTTCATTATTGAATAAGGATAGTCTCTTGGCTTATCTGATTTACCAAAACCAATCATATCTAAAGTAATCAGCGAGTAGTCCCTCGAAAGTTGATCCCATATTTTCCACCAATCAAATGATGACGTTGGAAAGCCATGAATGAAAAGAAGCCATGGTTTTTCACTCTCTGAAATTTTATAACAGATTTTATACTTCCCCCATCTATAAACACGTGCGTTTTGATACCAACTCTCGCTATTCATGATTTAAATTTCAATAATGAAAACATGAAAATAGGCATATTTGAATCCATTATTTATTTGTGTATTCTTTTAAAAAATCTATCCTCCCACTTCTCCATCGAAAGAAAAGAGTAGTTAAACATTAAAAAATGTTAAATTCATCTATATAATCAATACCTCGGGTAGGAAAACGTCAATCTCATCGTCTTACTAATGAAACCAAAATAGTTAAAACATGAGCATCTTAAAATACCTATTCTTCACATTGACTTTAGCCTCACTTCTTTCATGCAGCAACAGTGAAACTGATGAAGTAATAAATAGTAATCAAGAAGTAATTCAAGATGCCGTTCAGGAAACCTTCGGTGATAAGATTGATTTGAACAATCTGCCCAACTATGCAAATCAAGAGATTCCAGATTACATCAATGAAGACAATACAAGAGGAAACGAAATATCAGATGCTGGAGCAATACTCGGGAGGGTTCTTTTTTATGATAAAAATTTATCTAACAATAACACTGTCTCTTGTGCCAGCTGTCATAAACAGGAATTTGCTTTTGGCGATGACTTACGAGCATCCGTTGGTGTAAACGGGACGACAGGCAGACATTCAATGCGATTGGTGAATTCTAGATTCGCTGAAGAAGACAATTTCTTTTGGGATGAAAGAGCCAACTCATTGGAAGAGCAGACAACCATGCCTATTCAAGATCACGTGGAGATGGGATTTAGTGGTAACGATGGCGATCCTAGCTTTAATGACCTAGCGGAGAAATTAGAATCTATTGAATATTACAACGAGCTATTCACATTTGTTTATGGAGATGAAAGTGTATCAGAAGCTCGTATGCAAAATGCATTAGCCCAGTTTATTCGAAGTATTCAATCTTTTGATTCTAAATATGATATTGGAAGGGCGCAAGTAAATAGAAATAATGACAATCTACCTAACCTAACTACCCTAGAAAATGAAGGCAGAAGCCTATTTATGGGCCGACCAAATTTTGATGCAAGTGGAGCCAGAATAGCTGGTGGACTCGGATGTGATGTCTGTCATAGAGCACCTGAGTTTGATATTGATCCCAATTCTGATAACAACGGGGTGATCGCTTCTATTGCTGGTAATGATTCCGATTTAGATGTTACAAGATCACCTTCACTCAGGGATTTATTTAATTCGAATGGTGAAATGAATGGCCCATCTATGCACACAGGTGATTTTGATTCATTTGAAGATGTATTAGCTCATTATAATAACATTGATGCATCTGGGAATAACAATCTAGATGGACGACTCGCGAATAGAGGTCAAGGTCAAAACCTAAATATGACTACAGATGAAATTCAGGCAGTAGTAGCATTCATCAAAACACTATCTGGTTCTAATCTATACACGGATGTAAAGTGGTCAGATCCATTTGCTGAATAATGGTTCATCACTCCAGTAATAACTGGTTTAGCTAGATTTTGACTCCCTCCCATAAAAGAGAGGGAGTTTTTTTATTCCCAAGCAAGAAACTTTTAAAAACAATTTCTGTCTATTTGCTGTGTCAAGTTCAGCAATGAGAATACAATTCATCATAATCCTTCTCTTAGGATTCACATTTATTTTCGGTCAAAAAACCACTGTTTCAGGAAAAGTAACAGAGGTGGAAACAGGTTCTCCAGTGCCGTTCGCCACTGTTATATTTATAGGCACAACAGAAGGAGCCATCACAGATTTTGATGGAAATTTTACAGTAACTACTTCATCACTGGTAGATTCCATCTCTGTCACTTACATTGGCTTCAAAAAGAGAACAAAGGCAATAACTAGAGGTCAAAACCAAGTAGTGAATCTCCAGCTAGCCGAAGATGTGACTACACTCATGGAAATAGTGGTGACGCCAGGAGAGAATCCGGCCTTAGCTGTTATGCGAAAAGTCATTGAAAATAAGGACAGGAATAATAAGAAAAATCTATCCGCATATGAATATGAGAGCTATGTACGAACAGAGTTCGATGTAGACAACATCACAGAGGAAATGCGTAACAGAAAATTCATGACCAAAATTTTGGATGTCATGGATAGTGCAAGCCAAATAGCAGGAGATGACGGCAAGCCGATCTTGCCCGTATTGATGTCAGAAGCAATTTCTCGATTTTACTACAAAAACAATCCTACTGCAAAACATGAGAGAATCCTACGAACGAAAGTAAGTGGTGTAGGGGTTACGGACGGCAGTCTCACTTCCCAGCTAATAGGAAGTACCTATCAGGAATATAATTTTTATCAAAACTGGCTCAACATCGTTGGCAAAGAATTCGCAAGCCCAATCGCTAACGGATGGAAGTTAATCTATGACTATGAACTCATTGACAGTGTTTATATAGGTGACAAGTTTTGTTACATGCTTGAATTTTTACCCAAGCAAGAACTTGATCTCGCCTTTACAGGAACTATGTGGATAACAAAAGACGAATATGCACTCAAGCAAGTAGATGCCATTATCGCAAAAAATTCCAACCTCAATTTTATTGACAAAATCAAAGTACAACAAGAGCTGCAACAAACCGAAGTTGGTCCATGGCTACCAGCGAAGACGAGAGTAGTCATCGACTTCAATTCAGTCTCGCAAAAAACTGCTGGGCTATTAACCAAGTTTTACATTTCGAATAGAGACGTAGTAGTCAACTCACCAAAGGAGGATCGTTTCTATCTCAACTCTATTTCTATGGCGCCTTCTGTAAGTGAGAAAAGTGAGGAATACTGGGTAGAAGCACGACATGACTCTCTCAGTTCCACGGAAGTTCATCTTTTTGCAATGATCGATACATTGAAACAAATTCCTGTTGTTAGGAATGTAACAGAGACCAGTAAATTTTTAGCGACAGGACATATAAAAGCTGGCAAAATTGATATTGGCCCTTACTCTACTTTTTTTGGGAATAACAATGTAGAGGGGTATCGACTTGGCATGGGAGCCAGAACCAATATTGACTTTAGCAATAAATTGACTTTTGGAGGATACGTTGGATATGGATTTGATGATGAGCGCTTCAAGTATAAATTTTACACCACTTTAGTTACCAACAAGGATACCTGGACAGAGTGGAAGTATTCACAACAAAAAGAAGTAGATCAAATATGGTTAATCAATGAAGACATAGACCCAACGAGCTTCTTTTATACGTTTAGTCGATTTGGCACTCTGACAAACCCATTCTTAAAGAATAAATACCAACTAAGTTTCCTTAAACAAATTGGTCATGGCTTGACAGTACAGCTTTCAACAAAACATGAGAGACTGCAACCATTGTTTGATTTCGAGTACTACATAGATGATAGCAAGACATCTACAAGATCAAACTATGAGATCAATGAGGCGACTCTCGCCCTTCACTATGGCCGAGATGAAATCATTATCATCAATGACAATGAAAGACTAAGCATGGGAATGATTCGTCATCCCATATATGACCTCTCCTACTCTTATGGCTCTGACTTATTTGGCGGTGATTTCACTTATCATAAACTAAAATTTAGTGTTAGGAAAAGACAAAAGATGGGGCTGTTCGGGATATCTAGTTTTAACATTGGTGCTGGTGCTCTTTTTGGCGATGTTCCTTATTCGCTCCTATTTAATCCTATCGGAAATGAAACTCCATTCTCTGTGAGTTTTGCTTATAATCTCATGGACTTCTTTGAATTTTCCGCAAGCAAATATGTTGAATTTAGATATCGTCATTCATTTGAAGGATTCATTTTTAATAGGATCCCTTTATTCAGAAGATTGAAACTCCGATCTGCACTAACAGCTAATGCTTTCTGGGGAAAGATAAACAACGCTAATATAGAAGCCTCAAAATTTGAAATAGACGCAGATAATAATCCAATCCTTCCTTTTAAAGAATTGACCAATATTCCCTATTTGGAAGTCGGCTATGGCGTAGAAAACATCTTCAAAGTAGCTACAGTCCAAATGTTCCATAGATTGACATATCTGGATGGAGATGTGAATAAGAACGGAGTGAAATTTAGTTTCCGTTTGGGACTGTGATTTTATAAGAAGTAGGTAATGCTTATTTTCCAAGGAGCAAGGTTGGCCATTTCAGTCACTTCCTTTCCCATGATATCTTTAGTTGTAACATGCTTCGTAACTCCGCTAGGAGTAGTTCTTATATCCGAGACTATATCGCTTTAAACTTTAGCAGTCTTGATGCCTCCTACTCTCAAAGACAATTTCATCCTTCATTGGCTGTACTTCAGGAACAGCCTTTTTTTATCAAATTGTTGGACATTAAAACTAAAGTAGTATACTTGCGTATATATACACTATATACACTAATAACAATAGTCACAATTTTGCTTACTACTCAAGAATAAATGAAAGTAATTATCTCAAATTCTTCCTCTGAGCCTATTTATGAACAAATAGGCAAACAGATTAAATCTCAGATTATTGCTGGTGACCTAGAAGAAGGAGGACCTCTACCATCCATAAGAAAATTAGCGAAAGAACTTCATATTAGTGTGATTACTACTAAACGAGCATACGAAGAACTGGAGAAGGAAGGATTTATAGATACAGTTGCAGGAAAAGGGACATTCGTGGCTATCCAAAACAAAGAAATGCTCCGAGAGAAAAAAATGAAATCCATTGAAGATCAAATGACAGAAACGGTCACTGAAGCACAAAAAATGGGAATAAGCCTTGCTGAACTACAGGAGATGTTAAACATTTTATTTAATGACAATGACTAATACATTAGAAATATCAAATCTTTCAAAAAGCTATAAGGGCTTTCATTTGAACAATATCTCTTTCAACCTTCCCACGGGTTACATCATGGGGTTGATTGGGCCAAATGGTGCGGGTAAAACAACCATCATCAAGACTGTAATGAATCTTGTGATGAAACAAGAAGGGTCAATCAAAGTGTTTGGAATGGATCATCAGGAACAGGAAGTAGCCATAAAAAAGCGTATTGGATTTGTGTACGATACACCTACCTTCTATGCACACCTCAACCTCCGACAATTGAAAAATGTCATTGCGCCTTTTTATGAAAAATGGGATGATGCAATTTTCAATGATCTAATTAACAGATTTAACCTTCCTCTCAACAAGACATTGAAGAAATTTTCTCGAGGCATGTCCATGAAAGCTTCAATTGCCATCGCTCTTTCACACCACGCAGATTTCATCATTATGGATGAGCCCACTTCAGGACTTGACCCGGTAGTTAGAAGAGAGATGCTCGACTTTCTTAGGGGCATAATGCAAGATGAAAACAAATCCATACTCTTTTCTTCCCACGTGACTAGTGACATTGAGCAAGCTGCTGATTATATCACGTATGTGAATCAAGGACAAGTAGTCTTTTCCAAAACGAAAGATGAAGTAAATGAAGAATACGCGCTAGTGAAAGGCGGAAATGATTTGCTAGATCACGATACTAAAAAGAACATGATTGCTGTACGAACTAGTGACTATGGTTTTGAAGGACTGACAGCAAATTTGAAAGCTTCCAAAAAGATCTTTGGTGATAAAGCTGTTTATGACAAAGCGTCTTTAGAAGACATCATGTTTTTTCACAATCTTCAGCTTAAAAACACTAACTAATGCTAAAGCTGGTAATAAAAGATTTTCGCGCTAATACCATGTACTTCCTTTTACTATTGATAGTCATTGCTGGCATCAGCGTGGGATTCAATATCTCCATCATCACAGAACTCGACGTAGAAGCAGAGCTATATGTAGTGGCAGTCATTTTAAGCACTACTGTAGCATCTAAAGTTTTCGCACTGAGTGACAATGAAGCTAATGCAGACCTATTTTTTGCAGGGCTTCCGGTAAATCGCAAGCAAATAGTAGTTGGGAAATATATTTCATCCGCTATGCTTGTTTTGGTCACATTAGGCATCCATTTTCTTGCCATTACACTAAGTTCAAACGAAGCGCTAAGGCTTGAGCATACTTTTATGTATCAGCCACCCATGTGGATTTTCACCTTCCTCCTACTCACTTTTTCGGATGCTTTCTCATTCCCCTTTTTCTTCCGATTTGGAATGGCAAAAGGCGCCATGGTTTATGGTATTTTCCTCCTCACTTTGATGATATTGAGTGTGCTCACCATCAACATGTTGAATCCCGCTGACCTGCTTTACGAATGGTTCATAACCCTCACCAGTCAACACCCAATCGAACTTATTTCAGAACTAGCCATTTTTGGATGTTTGGTTTTAGGTAGCTCGATCTTTATCTCTATTAACGTATTTAAACACAAAGACCTATGAACAAAGACATGATCACACAACTCATCTATAGGGATTTCAAGGCTTATAAAACAAGCATTCTCGCGCTTTCATTATTCATGTTGGTGTTTAGTATGTTCATCACCTTCATCAATACAAACACACTAGGAATATTCTCTTCCGGACTAGGAAACATCATTATGGTTATCCTTGGTGTTTTTGCCGTTGAACAATCCAATAGCGTTGTGAGGATGCATACAGCCAGCTTGCCGGTAACTAGAAAAGAAATCGTATTTGCGCGATTCATGTCTTCTTCAATCATTGTTTTGGTAAACACTGTTCTTCACTTCATCGTATTTAACACCATAACCATGACGGTGCATGAAGAGCCGGCCACCACGAGCATAGGCCTACTCATTTTTGCTTTAGTCTATGGAGTCTTTCAGCTTGCGGTATACTATTTCGTTTTCTACCGAGTCAACTTGATTATCTCAGTCATTATCTTCGTGATGCCAGCCCTACTATGGACATCCATTTCACCAGGAGCTGGATTCCTAAATGATTATATCCCAGGAAATCCTAACTACTTACTGCTATTCACACTAGGTACGTTGACGCTAGTATGCTTTTCATTCTTCACCACAGCGCTGCATTACAGAAAAAAGGACTTGTAATCGTTCCCATAACAAAGCAGACAGGATCAGTTTCTATTCTACACAAAACAGTTAATTATAAATAATAATAAAATGATTATTTCAACAACAGATTCAGTACCAAATAAAGAGATAAAAGAAATTACCGGGATAGCTCGTGGAAGCACAGTACGAGCCAGACACATAGGTCGCGACATCTTCGCAGGATTGAGAAATATTGTAGGTGGAGAAATTGATGAGTATACAAAACTACTTTCCCAATCGAGGGAAGAAGCAATGAAACGAATGATTCATGATGCTCAGCGAATGGGTGCGGATGCCATTCTGAATGTGCGATTCACCACATCGATGGTGATGCATGCAACCTCTGAGATATTGGTCTACGGGACGGCAGTAAAACTGTCTTAGTCAAGATCACCATTGAAAGTTCGAAAAATATAAACCACAACAATGAAACTGACAATCAAAAAATTAACAAAAACCTACTCCAATGGAGTAAAGGCAATCGACAACCTGAACCTTGAAATTGGTACTGGAATGTTTGGACTACTTGGCCCAAATGGAGCTGGAAAGTCGTCGCTGATGAGAACAATTGCGACGCTACAAAGACCAGATTCCGGTTCAATCAGCTTTGGAGACATTGATGTTCTCAGTGATCAGACAGAGTTAAGGAAATGTTTGGGATACCTACCACAGTCCTTTGGAGTTTATCCGAAAATGTCCGCCGAGAATTTGCTGGATTACTTGGCTACTTTGAAAGGAGTGAAATCAAAAGCGGATCGTAAAAAGCTCGTGGATGAAACACTGACCATCACGAACCTTTACGATGTGCGAAAAAAATATGTAGCTGGATATTCTGGCGGCATGAAGCAACGCTTTGGTATCGCGCAGCTGCTGCTCAATAACCCCGAACTTATCATTGTAGATGAACCCACCGCAGGACTTGATCCGGCGGAGAGAAGCCGATTCTTAAACGTCATTAGGGAAATAGGGACTACCAGCACCGTGATTTTTTCTACCCACATTGTGGATGATGTAAAGGAGCTGTGCACAGATATGGCAATTTTGAACGGTGGACGAATCCTGAAGCATGAAATTCCCCAAGAATCACTTAAGGAATTTGAGGGGAAAATCTGGAATGGTACCATAGACCCTGACAAACTGGAGACTACCAAGTCGACCTTAAATGTGTTGTCTTCAAATTATAACCAAGAAAACCGTATGAACATTCGGGTCTATTCAGATTCAAAGCCCATTGGGGATTTCGAAAAGGCTGTACCCGATTTGGAAGATGTCTACTTCTATACGCTAAAAGAAGACGAGGCAGTACTCGCCTAAATCCTTCATTACTTCATCAAAAATAAACTCAACATGTTCTATTCCATTTTCAAGCAGGAACTCTCCTATTGGTTTACCAAACCTCTGTTTTATATCTATTGCACCATTTTCTTAATAGCAGCATTGCTGGTTGCCTCCATCTCTGCAGGTATTTTTGATGAGGTGAGCGCTACTGTTGTTTCGACCAAGATCGTGAATTCTCCCTCATCGATCACCGGCATGTTTAATACGCTCTCCACCTTGATTATATTCTTATACCCCACGATTTTTGGCATGTCTGTATATAGAGAATTTAGCTGTGAGATGCATAAAATCCTCTACTCCTACCCCTTTACCAAAGCCAATTATTTATCAGCAAAATTTCTCAGTGCGCTGTTGATCGTTAGCATCATTGTCCTATTTATTGGAATTGGGCTGGCAGTCGGATTTGTGCTACCAGGCACCAATGATCAATTGACCATTCCTTTTGATTTGCTTTCCTATGCTCATGTGTATCTTGTTTACACGCTACCAAATACCTTATTGTATGGGTCAATCGTATTTGCGATAGTCGTGTTTACTAGAAACCTCACTGCGGGATTCATTACCATTATTGGACTTTCACTTTTGCAAGGGTTGACAGATGTCATCTTACAAGATCCAGAAAATCGAATAATTGCCGCTTTCATGGATCCATTTGGATACTCAGCCACCCAATACTATATCCAGTATTGGACAGCAATCGAAAGAAACGAACTCTATCTACCATTCACTGGGCTCATCTTGCAAAACAGGTTGCTCTGGTTGAGTGTTGCTGCTTTGATCTCAGGTGTTGTGTATCGGTCGTTCTATTTTGGTCAACAGGCACTGTCCTTTTCATTCCGAAAAAAGGACAGTAAACGAACGCTAAAAAGCAACTTTGGAAACATCACGAAAGTGATTCTTTCAAAGGTAGAGTATGACTTTTCCTTTCCACAAAATATAAAAGTAATGTGGAGGCTGTCGACCATGGATCTGAAATACATCGTGAAAAGCTGGCCATTTATTGTGCTTACATTGTTTGGACTCACAATGCTTTTATTTGAACATTCCCAAGCAGGAATAGTGAGAGGTACTGGCATGCTACCCGTCACATGGAAGATGCTCCGCTACAGCGAAGCTTTTCAATTCGCCATGATTGTTTGCACGTTTCTCTATTCTGGACTGCTTATTCAGCGAACAAGAGCATCAGGTATTCTTCAGTTGGTTGATACCACACCCGTTCAGAATTGGACGTTGATCGGTTCCAAGTTTATCGCCGTAACCAAAATGCAACTAGTCATGCTACTGATGGTCATGGTCTCGGGAATTGTGTTTCAATTGTATAAAGGCTACTATGATTTTGAAATTGGGTTGTACCTGATAGGATTATTCGGAACCAATTTGTGGCAGTTTGTGATCTGGACTTTTCTTGCTTTTTTCATTCAAACACTTGTACGAAACGCTTACGTTGGCACTTTTATCCTCATCACATTATTCATGGCTTTTGCCACTCCTTTGCTAGCCAGTATTGGGATAGAGCAGGATCTGTTTATCTATGGAAGAGGTCCCGGCACATGGTATTCCGACATGAATGGATTTGGAAACAGTTTGTCCGCATTCTATGCCTATGTAGCCTATTGGCTACTTGCTGGAATACTTTTATTAATCGGCGCGGGACTGCTGATGGATCGTGGGGTTCCTCAATCCATTCAGGAACGATTAAGAATGCTGAAATTACGTTTTCATGGTAGAGTAAGAATGACTTTCGCAATTATTCTACTTGGATTCTTAGGGATGGGATTTCGAATTTATTATGAAAACAACATTGCCAACCCATATGCCTCCTCAAAAGAGATTGAGCAATATCAGGCAGACTGGGAACTGAAATATGGACAACATATGGGAGCTATTCAGCCAAGGATTGCGGCAGTCAATACCTTTCTACATATTTTCCCAGAGACGCTGGATTTCAAAGCTGGTGGCACTTATCAATTGGTGAATAAGTCGGATGTCGCCATTGACACCATCTTTCTAAAATACACGAACTACTATTCGAGCTTTGAGTTTGACCAATCAGCCGAAATAATTTCTGAAGACACCATTTTCAGATTCAATAGGTATTTACTCACTGAATCACTTCTTCCCGGAGACAGCATAGCGCTTGCGTTCAAGGTCTGGAACAAGCCCAACACTTTCTTAAGCAAACATTCACCAGTATTGAGCAACGGCACCTTTCTCAACAAACACAAACTTTTCCCTTCCATTGGGTTTCCTGGAGGTGGACTAGAGGGTGATCAGATCAGAAAAAAGTACGGCTTGCCAGCAATGGCAGCTACACCATTACCTTCTGACACAGCCGCTCTGGCAAATCATTCTCTATCCAAAGATTCAGACTGGGTCGATTTTGAAACAACCGTCAGTACTTCGCTAAACCAGACAGCCATTGCACCCGGATATTTACAAAAAGAATGGGTGGAGAACGGACGAAGATACTTCCACTATAAAATGGATAGCAAGATGCTCAATATTTACTCCTTCAACTCTGCCCGGTACGAAGTAAAAAGGGATAGATGGAATGAGGTCAAGCTAGAAATCTATCACCATAAAGGACACGAAAGGAATCTAGACAGAATGATGGATGGCATGAAGGCAGCTCTGGAATACTGTTCCAAAAACTTCAGCCCTTATCAACATAAGCAAGCCCGAATAATAGAATTTCCAAAGACGTTTGGGAATTTTGCTCAGGCATTTCCTAACACCATTCCCTTCTCAGAAGGTCGGGGATTTATAGCAGATGTGGATGATTCCGAAGACGGAGGAGTAGACTATGCATTCGACGTTACCGTCCATGAAATCGCACATCAATGGTGGGCGCATCAAGTAATTGGAGCTGATGTAGCGGGTGCAGGAGTATTGGCAGAGGGGTTGGCCGATTACGTTCGGCTGCAGGTGCTGAAGCAGCACTATGGAGAAAACAAAATGCGTAAGTATTTAAAATACGCAACAGATAAGTACCTGAGGGATCGAGGGAATGATCGTAAAGGAGAAAACCCCGTCATTCATGAAGATAATCAGCCCTACATCCGCTACTCGAAAGCGTCTGTAATGCTGTATGCATTAAGCGACTACATTGGAGAGAAAACCATGAATGAGGCACTTAGTCGATATGTTGAAAAGGTGAAATTTCAAGAAGCTCCTTACACCACTTCTTTGGAGTTGGTAGAATTCCTGCGAGCCGACACGCCTGATTCATTGCAATATACCATCACTGATATGTTTGAAACCATCACTTTGTATGATAACAAAATGATCAGTGCTAGTTCTAAAAAGCTAGAGAATGGAAAATATCAAGTGGAACTTGAATTTCAAGTAAGTAAATTTAGAAGTGATGAGAAAGGAAACCGAAGTTATGGAGATCAGATGGAAGCAACAGAGCAAAACATCAACTCATTTGTTTTGGCCGACTACTTAGACATTGGCATTTTTGGTGAGCAAACGGAGAATGGAGTTACAAAAGAAGTAGAGCTCTATATGCGAAAACATAAAGTGACTTTCATAGAAAATAAGCTCATCATTACACTGGATCAAAAACCCATATCAGTGGGTGTAGACCCGTATAATAAGTTGATTGATACAGCGTCTGACGATAACAGAATGAACATAAAAGAAATTATTCTTCAGTGAAAAAAATGACTATCAGTACCTATACTACATCTCCATTCTCGATGATTTTTTCATCTTCGTAGGGCGCTAGCATTCTACGCTCTATTTCGGTAGCGCACTGATTGAGCTCACCTATAAAGTTTTTATAGTTATTGTAGGACGGACTAATATGTCTTTTACAATAGGCGTACATTAGGTAATTGAGATCGCCATTAGCTACTATATCCACTTCCTTCATGAGTTCTACAATCTTGTCCAGCTTGTCTCTATCTTCTTGTTTTATATATGGCATTGCTTACTATGTTTCGATTTTGATCAACTCTTTTAAAGATCCGATAATTTCGGATCGAAATAATAAATCGGGTTCTATTTAGTTCTAATGATATGAAAATAATTGGTGTCTTACTATTTAGTGTCCTTCTCATCAGTTGCAACAATGACGAAAATTGTTCCAATTCAGTATGTACTGAAGAGTTTAGAACCATTACTGTTAGCATTTCAGATAGTGAGGGGAACCCTGTAGCGCTTGATACTTTTGATGTCATCATTGTAAGCACCAGCGAAAATATCACTCAAAGACTTGACCAGAATTTTGATCTGGACAGCAATGATTATCCGATTATGAATGATTCATTTACTAGTGAGATCGATAAAAAGGAAATTACTGTCCGGTTTACTGGAAAGCTAAATGAACAAACAGTGACAGAAGACTATATCGTCTCTGCTGACTGCTGTCATACCTTTTTGGTGTCTGGGAAAACTTCGCTTTCTATCTAAGCAATAGTTGCTCCATTCTGAGCATCAGTTCCTGGACTTACTGCTACTAATTTCCCGTCGCTGTTTTCTGCAAAAAGTAACATTCCTTGAGACTCTACACCCATTATTTTTCGTGGAGCAAGGTTGGCCATCACAGTTACTTTCTTTCCTACCATTTCTTCTGCAGAAAAATGCTTTGCTACACCACTAAGAATAGTTCTCATTTCCGATCCCATATCCACTGTAAACTTCAAAAGCTTGTTAGATTTCTCCACCGCCTCAGCAGTTTTGATCTCCCCTACTCTTAAGTCCATCTTCATGAAATCGTCAAATACAATTTCCTCCTTCATCGGCTGTACTTCTGGCACAGCATTCTCTTGCTCATTCATTTTCTTAGTTTCTTCTAGTTTATTCACTTGCTCTTCCACGGTCTTGTCTTCAATTTTCTCAAAAAGCAACTCAGCTTTATTCATTTGATGTTCGTCAGAAAGTAAATCCATACTTCCTGCCTCACTCCATTTCTTCGAACCTGTATTCAATATTCTTAATAGTCGCTCTGAAGTAAATGGCAAAAATGGCTCACACAGAATAGAAAGATTAGCACTAATCTGCAAAGCAATATTTAGAATGGTTTCTACCCTGCTTTGATCAGTTTTGATCAGCTTCCAAGGTTCAGTCTCAGCCAAATACTTATTCCCAATTCGCGCGAGCTCCATCATGTTCGCGAGTGCCTCCCTGAACTTAAATTGATCCAATGAGCCTTCTAATTTTGATGGTATTGCTTTGACAGCAGTTATAACTTCCTCATCTATTGGTTGGAGTTCATTTCTAGCTGGAACCTTACCGCCAAAATACTTGTGAGTTAATACTACTGCCCTGTTAACGAAATTGCCAAAAATGGCAACCAGCTCAGAGTTATTTCTAGTTTGAAAGTCTTTCCAAGTAAAGTCATTATCCTTGGTTTCTGGCGCATTAGCTGTCAAAGTATAACGAAGCACATCTTGTTTCTCGGGAAACTCTTCTAAATATTCATGCAGCCAAACAGCCCAATTTCTTGATGTAGATATCTTATTCCCCTCCAAATTCAAAAATTCATTCGCTGGCACATTGTCTGGCAAAATGTAAGAACCATCTGCTTTCAGCAATGCCGGAAAAATCACACAGTGGAATACAATATTATCCTTTCCTATAAAGTGTAATAATCGAGTATCATCTGACTTCCAGTAATCTTCCCAATTTTTACCTTCCATTTCAGCCCATTGCTTTGTGGCAGAGATGTATCCGATCGGAGCATCAAACCAGACATATAGCACTTTACCCTCTCCTCCTTCTACTGGCACAGGTATTCCCCATTTCAAATCACGTGTCATTGGTCGTGGCTGTAATCCATTGTCTATCCAGCTTTTACATTGACCATAGACATTCGCTTTCCACTCCTTATGATCTTCCAAAATGTATTGCTTGAGCCACTCCTCATATTGATCTAAAGGAAAATACCAATGCTTGGTTTCCTTCATGATTGGAGCTTCACCACTTAGCATTGACTTTGGATTTTTCAACTCTGAAGGACTCAAAGTAGATCCACAATTTTCACACTGATCTCCGTAAGCATCTGGGAATGAACATGACGGACATGTCCCTTTGATATACCTATCAGCCAAAAACTGATTTTCAGTAGCATCATAAAACTGTTCAGAAGTAGTTTCTGTAAATTTTCCTTCCTCGTGTAGCTTTTTGAAATAGTCCGATGCTGTTTCGTGGTGAGTCTTTGAACTTGTTCTGCTATACGTATTGAAGCTAATCCCAAATTTCTCAAAAGAGCCTTTGATTTGTTCGTGGTAGAAATCCACCACTTCTTGTGGCGACTTTCCCTCTTTCCTAGCTCTGAGTTCAATGGCAACACCATGTTCATCAGATCCACAAATAAAAGCGACATCCTCTCCTTTATTTCTTAAATATCTCACGTAGATATCAGCGGGAACATATACTCCAGCTAAATGCCCTATATGTACGGGTCCATTTGCATATGGAAGTGCCGCTGTAATCGTGTGTCTTTTGTATTGTTTTGCCATAATTCAATAAGAGGCTGCAAATATAGTTTTACTATGTTCCACGATGGTGATTAAGAGCATACTTATGCGTAATTTTGCGCCTCAATTAAAATCGCGCTTTAGCAGCCGTATGCAAGAAATCAGAAATATTGCCATTATCGCACACGTTGATCATGGTAAAACAACATTGGTAGATAAGATTATCTACGCTACTCAAGAGTTCAGAGAGAATCAAGAAAAGGGTGAATTAATCCTTGACAACAATGATCTTGAACGAGAAAGAGGAATTACCATTCTAGCTAAGAATGTATCTGCAGAATACAAAGGAGTAAAAATCAATATCATTGATACACCTGGTCACTCCGATTTTGGTGGTGAGGTAGAGAGAGTATTGAAGATGGCTGATGGAGTAATCCTTCTTTGTGATGCTTTTGAAGGCGTAATGCCTCAAACACGATTCGTACTTGGTAAAGCATTGGGTCTTGGCCTTACGCCAATCGTGGTTGTTAATAAAGTAGATAAAGAAAACTGTCGCCCAGACGAAGTACACGAGCAAGTATTTGACTTGATGTTCTCTTTGGATGCTACCGAAGAGCAATTGGATTTCCAAACGCTTTACGGATCTAGTAAGCAAGGATGGATGGGTGAAGATTGGCAAAAACCAACTGACTCTATTACGCCTTTGTTGGATAAAATCATTGAGGTGATACCTCCAGCTCCATACAAAGAAGGAGTTCCTGCTATGCAGATCACTTCTTTGGATTTCTCTTCATTTACTGGGCGTATTGCTATCGGACGTATTGTTCAAGGCGACATCAAAGAAGGTGCTAACCTTGCTATTAGTAAAAGAGATGGTTCACTTAAGAAAGTGAAAGTAAAAGAGGTTCATGTTTTTGAAGGCCTAGGTAGAAGAAAAGTAGAATCAGCAAGAGCTGGTGATATCTGTGCAGTTACTGGTGTGGAAGGATTTGAAATTGGTGATACATTGACTGATTTTGAAAACCCAGAAGTGCTTCCTCGAATTGCTATTGATGAGCCTACCATGAGTATGCTTTTCACGATCAACGATTCTCCGTTCTTCGGTAAAGAAGGAAAATTCGTAACATCTCGTCACTTGAGAGATCGTTTGATGAAGGAACTTGAAAAGAACTTGGCACTAAGAGTTCAAGAAACAGACTCTGAGGATAAATTCTTGGTATTCGGTAGAGGTGTTCTTCACTTATCTGTTTTGATTGAGACAATGAGAAGAGAAGGATATGAGCTTCAAGTAGGTCAGCCACAAGTACTCTTCAAAGAAGGAGATAATGGTGAAAAACTAGAACCTATCGAGCTAATGGTTATTGACGTACCAGAGGAATATGCTGGTAAGGCTATTGAAATGGTGACTCAACGTAAAGGTGAGTTGAAGATCATGGAGCCAAAAGGCAACATTCAGCACTTAGAGTTTGAAGTACCATCAAGAGGTTTGATCGGATTGAGAAACAATATGTTGACCGCTACTGCTGGTGAAGCCGTGATGACACACAGATTAAAAGATTATCAGCCATTCAAAGGCCCAATCGCGGGAAGAATCAATGGATCATTGATTTCAATTGAAAATGGAGCTGGAACAGCTTATTCTATCGATAAACTTCAGGATAGAGGTTCATTCTTCGTAGATCCCGGTGTAGAATTATACATGGGTCAGGTAATTGGAGAGCATTCTAGAGCAAGTGATTTGGTAGTGAATATCCAAAAGGGAAAGAAACTAACCAACATGCGTACATCAGGAACAGACAACAATGCAAAGATCATCCCAGCGAAGAAATTTAGTTTGGAAGAAGCATTGGAATACATTCAGAAAGATGAGTATGTAGAGGTAACTCCTGCATCTATCAGAATGAGAAAAATCTATCTAGATGAAAATGCTAGAAAGAGAAATGCTAACGCTGAGAATAAAGGGTAAAACCAATTCTAAATCATTTAAAGCCCTGATTCAATCTATTTGAATCAGGGCTTTTTGCTTTCTGGATCATCCAATTCATATACCTCAGCAATACACCTAAAACCTACCCAATCATACCCTTTTTCAGGATCAATTTTCTGCCGTTTTGAAGGAAAACTTGTTGGCAATACTTGTCGCCAACTCCCTCCTTTCGCAACACCTTTTTCTAATACCATTTCAGCTACATTTCCAATGATATGCTGATACTCATTTGTACTTTGAGATTCAGCATACTCGTATATGAATTTTGGAAGTCTTTCCTCTTGTAGAACAAACCAAGGCTTTTCAAAATCAACTACAAATCTTGGCACATTTTCTTTTTCATGGGCGCTTATTTCCTTTTTTAGCTCTTTGAAATTGATCTCTCTTTCAGGGAAAATTTCTCTGATGAACTTGCGATTCTTTTTTTGAGAAAAGTCTAGCCCCGAATACTTGAATCTTTCCATTTCCAATGTATCTATTGACTTTGCTGCCAATTCCCACTCTACTTCTGTTGGCAGTCTATATTTAACTCTCCTATTATCTCTATCGGCCTCAAGTTTAAAATTGACAACAGCCGTTCTCCATTTACAATAATTCAAAGCTTGAGTGTAAGAAATTCCTACAACGGGATGATAGCGATAGTTAGGATGTCTAAAGTATTCTGGTCTATAGTTTTTGGTGATTTCTTCGGAGGGTAAACTTGAAATTACAAATTCCTCTAAGGAGTCTTTCTTCAAATAAAACTCATACTCTAGCCAATGAATATTAGCGACTTCTGTCACATCCATATACAGATTGTCTTTTAGAAAGACTCCATTGAAAGGGTCTTTCACTTGTGCATGCACTAAAGAGAAAGATAAAAGAGCTAAGAGTAAAATTATTCTCATAACGCAATGATATTTGCAACCAATTAAAAGCACAACATTACCTTTTATATAATTAAATGAACCTTACAAAATGACTGAGGTTTGTAACCGTTAATCTTGCAGTCATTACAATCAATAAAAAACATGCGTAGTATTTTTTCAATCGTTTTCACAGCCATCACCTTCCTATCCATATCACAAGAAAAATATCAAGTAACCATTGACTTAACAAAGGCCAATGAGGATAAAGTACCGGTAGAGATACTAGTCCCGACCATTGAGTCAGAAACAGCCGAATATCACATGGCCAAAATTGTCCCTGGCACTTACAGCATCTCTGATTTTGGAAGATTTGTTGATGATTTTAAAGCACTAGATGCCGAAGGAAATGAATTAGCATTCAAAAATACATCTACAAATAAATGGATCATTGAAAATGCAACTAAGCTTAAGAAAATCACCTATTGGATAGAAGATTCCTTTGATGAATTTTCTGGCTATGGGAAAAACAAGTTATTCGAACCAGGAGGCATGAGTATTGAATCTGATAAAGACGTTTATGTCATCAACACCTTTGGTTTTGTTGGTTACATAGATGGTCTCAAGTTCCAGCCTTATGATTTGACCATCAATCACAGTGAAAACACTTTTGGAG
This sequence comes from Ekhidna sp., assembly GCA_045106975.1. Lineage (GTDB taxonomy): Bacteria > Bacteroidota > Bacteroidia > Cytophagales > Cyclobacteriaceae > Ekhidna. The sequence goes on from JBGCFL010000137.1 coordinate 32,092, forward strand.
CGACATCATTAAAAAAAGCATCTTCCAATGCTACATCAGACACTTTCGAAGCATCTAATTTCAATTTTTTAGCGGATGCACCCATCATGTATAGTGAGCCAGACACAGTAACGAAAACCATTGCTGGGGCTGAAATACTTGTCTCTGTCTACTCACCTAACAAGGTGTTGAATGCAGCAGACGTAATGGATAACATAGATGAGTTAATGGAAGCACAAGCGGAATATCTTGGAGGCAAATTACCAGTAGACAGATATGCATACCTCATTTACCTTTTTGATGGACAAAGCATTTCAGGAGCAATGGGTGCATTGGAACACTCCTACTCCTCTCTATATACACTTCCAGAAATGGATCCGCAGCGCATCAGCCAGACAGTAAAAGATGTAGCCGCTCATGAATTTTTTCATATCGTAACTCCTCTCAATATTCACTCAGAAGAAATTGGAGACTTTGACTACATAGAACCTAAAATGAGTCAGCACCTTTGGCTATATGAAGGTGTGACAGAGTATGCTTCTCAACATGTACAGATCAAATATGGACTATATGGCATTGAGGATTTTCTTGGCGAAATGCAAAGTAAGATGAATCAGCAGGATAGGTACAATGTTGACATTCCATACACAGAATTCAGTAGAGGTATTTTAGAACCCAAAAATGAACGTCGTTATGGCGATGTGTATGCTGGTGGAGCTCTTATTGCAATGTGTCTTGATTTAACAATTATAAGATCAACCAATGGTGAGCAAGATCTACAAGGGTTATTAAGGGATCTTGCAAAGCAGTATGGGCCTAACAAATCATTTAAAGATGACGAGTTGTTTAATGAAATTGAAAAAATCACTAACCCGGAAGTACGAACTTTCTTGGATAGTTATGTCGGAGGCGACCAACCGCTACCCTACCAAGAAATATTGAATTGGGCTGGCATTAATTACACTCCTGAAAACAATGACATGGTCATCACAGCAGGTAAATTCTCTCCTGGTCTCAATGAAAAGGAAGAAATTTATGTAAGAAGTGCCGACAATTTGAACTCATTTGGAAAATCTCTTGGGTTCAAAGCCAATGATGTTCTGTTAAAATGGAATGGTGCAGAGATGACTCCAAACACATTTGGAGAGATCATTCAGGACTTCTACTCCAATACAGAGAAAGGAGATAAAGTAACAGTCATAGTAAGAAGAGAGGTGAAAGGGAAAGAGAAAGAGCTCAAATTAAAGGCCAAAGCACAGTTAGTCGAATCTTCTCAAAAACATGATCTTCAAATAGAAGAAAATCCAACAATGGATCAAAAATCAATTAGAAAAAGTTGGCTCGGTGTTGAAACTTTTGAATAAAAGAAATCATCTATCTGAGTAACCTTAAAGATTAATTCAAGTAACTAAAATAAAACCTAACCATGGCTCGTAACAAAGTATTGATTGGAGGCGCTATTGTCTTAGTCATCATTCTCGTATTCGTCTTCAGTAGTAATTCATCTGAATCTGGGACTGATGTTGTTGTCGGTGTAGAGAAAGGGGAGTTTGTCGTGGACATCATGACTTCAGGGTCTCTGGATGCTAAAAATTCAGTTAAAATCACTGGCCCTAATGGTTTGAGAAATTACCGAATATGGAACGTGACCATTCAAGACATCATAGATGAAGGGACATACGTTAAGAAGGGGCAATATGTAGCCAGATTGGACCCTTCTGAATTGACTGGAAAAATGAAAGACGCTCAGCTAGCTCTAGACAATCAGCAGTCTCAGTTCACACAAACCAAGTTAGATACGACGCTTGCCATGCGTCAATCTAGAGATGAAATTGACAACTTGAAATATGCCATCACAGAAAAAGAATTAGTTGTAGAGCAATCTCAATTTGAACCACCAGCTACCATCAAAAAAGCGGAAATTGATTTAGAAAAAGCGAAAAGATCTCTCACTCAAGCAACAGAAAACTATCAAATCAAAAAACAACAGAATGCCGCGAAGATGAGGCAAGCTGCTGCTGAGTTATCTAAGGTACAAAATGAGCTTGAAGGATTAACACAGCTTTCAAGTGAGTTTACTGTTACTGCCCCAGAAGATGGTATGCTCATCTATAAAAAGAGTTTCGATGGAAAAGCCGTCAAAGCAGGTTCTCAGATCGGCGCTTGGGATCCTGTAGTTGCGACCCTTCCCGATCTTTCAGAGATGCTCTCAAAAACATATGTGAATGAGGTAGATATCAGAAAAGTTAAAAGAGGACAAGATGTAGAGATTGGTTTTGACGCATTTCCAGATAAAAATTTAAAAGGAAAAGTAAGTAAAGTGGCCAATGTTGGTGAGCAAAGACCCAACTCTGACGCCAAGGTATTTGAAGTGATCATTGAGGTATTTGGTGAAGATCCTCTTCTAAAACCAGGTATGACTACTAGCAATAACATTATCACTAAGACGGTAGAAGATGGCATTTTTGTTCCACTAGAGTCTCTTCATTCGGAATTTGACTCCATCACCTACGTTTATAAAAAAGATGGTTTAAATACCACCAAGCAAGAAGTCATCATAGGTGATGCGAATACAGAATATGTATTGATTCTTGGAGGCTTGGATGAAAATGATATGATTAGCTTGTCCAGCGTACAAGGAATGGAAAAAGAGTCGGTCAATTTATTGCCTGAAATGAACGGCAAAAGAATGCAAAAACAAGTTGAGGAAGAGCTAGAAGAAGAGCAAAAACCTGCTAGAGGTCAATGGTCAGGAAGAGGAGGCAATTAATATGAATCGAGAAAGATTACTTGCCAATCTCACCATTGCCATAGAGGCCGTTTTTGCAAACCGAATGCGTTCTATTCTTACCGCTCTTGGGATTATTTTTGGTGTCGCTGCAGTTATAGCCATGCTCGCTATAGGAAATGGTGCTCAGCAAGAGATCATTGAACAGATCAAGCTTGTAGGAGTCAACAATATTATTGTAAAACCAATAGTAGAACAGACAGAGGAAGATCTTGCCGAAGAGGATGGACAAAAAGAATCTAAAAAATTCTCTCCCGGATTGACCCTGAATGATAAAAAATCCATCATGGAAACCATTCCAGGTATCACCTCTATCAGTCCTGAAATATTACTGGAGACCTACATCATCAAGAATGGCGTAAGAAGATCCGCTAAGCTTGTTGGAGTAGAACCCTCCTACTTTGATATTTTCAATTTCACTTTGAAAGAAGGAAAAATGTTCAACGCTATTCAGCTTGAAAAAGGTGAAGCCGTATGCATTATTGGTAAGTCTATTGAAGCGAAGTTTTTCCCTTCGGAAAATCCTATTGGAAAAATGATTAAGTGTGGCTCCAACTGGCTAAAGGTTATTGGCGTTTTGGATGAACGATACATTAGTGAAACAAGTATCAGTAAATTGGGTATCAGGGACTATAACATGGATGTCTATACTCCATTACAAACAGTATTGTCTCGTTACAAAAACAGAGCTCTTTTAACCGAAGAAATGATTCAAGCATCTAATCGTGGTTCAGGTGGACGATTTATGTTTTTCGGAGGAAGTGGTAGTGGATCTGAAGAAGAATCATCACAAAGTGTCAATTACCATCAACTAGATCGTATGGTCATTCAGGTTTCAGAAACCGAGAGACTAAATACCACAGCTGAGGTAGTCGTTCGTATGCTTGAGAGAAAGCACAGAGAAGTAATCGATTATGAAATAGAGATACCTGAGTTGCTACTTAAACAGCAACAACGTACTAATGATATTTTTAGCTATGTACTAGGCGCCATTGCAGGTATATCATTGATTGTTGGTGGAATTGGTATTATGAATATCATGCTAGCCTCCGTGCTAGAGCGAATAAAGGAAATTGGTCTTAGATTATCCATTGGAGCTAAGAAGTCAGACATTGTCAATCAATTTATGTTTGAGTCGATGATGATCAGTGTTAGTGGTGGATTCATTGGGATCATCCTTGGAATCATTATGGCTTTTGCTGTCTCTAACTTTGCGAATATTCCTACAATTATTTCTTTCAGCTCAGTTCTTATTTCATTTGGTGTTGCTACGGCAATTGGATTGATATTTGGAATAGCTCCTGCAAGAAAAGCTGCTTTACAAGACCCAATTACCTCTCTTAGATATGAATAATAAATTAGTTTGTGTCATTATTTTATTACTTTTTGCATCAGCAGTAAATGCACAGAAAGTATATACACTCGGTGATATTATTGAGCTTGCCAAAGGACAATCGCCCCTAGCTAAGCAAGCTGAAACGAGAAAAGAAACTAGATTTTGGGAATATCGATTATTTAGAGCTGACTTCAATCCTAGCTTAGTTTTATCTGGTCAAGTTCCAGGGTATGATCGTTTCTTCGGTCCTGTAGAACAAAATGACGGTACATTCTCGATTCAATCCATTCAAAGATCAAATGCCGTTTTAGGGCTTGGACTACAACAGCCATTGGCTTTTAGTGGCGGTCAATTATCTATTAACTCTTCATTAAATAGAGTTGAAAATTTTAGATTAGATACTGCCAGCTATAATGGAACGGTCGTCAACATAAGGCTAGATCAGCCAATCTTTGCATTCAACCCATTTAAATGGGACAAAAAAACAGAACCACTCAGATTTGAAGAATCAAAGAGAAGTTATGTAGAGGAAATGGAATTTGTTTCTAGGGCAGCAACTCAGCGATTTTTCGATTACCTAGACGCTCAGGTCAATTACCAGATAGCAGAGTTTAACCTTGCTAACAATGACACCATTTACAACATTGAAAAAGGAAGGTACAACATTGGCACTGCCTCAGAAGACAAACTTCTCCAGGTTGAACTCCAGCTTCTAAGATCAAAACAAGACTTAGCTCAAGCGCAATTAGATCTTCAAACATCCAGACTTGCCCTAAGAACATTTATAGGTTTAAATGAAAATGAAGCCTTTGATCTTAACCTACCTGAATCCATAGATTTTTTTGTGGTTAATGAAGAACTAGCGTTACAATATGCCAAAGACAATAGAGCTGATTACATCGCTTTCGAAAGAAGAAGAATTGAGGCTGACAGACAAGTTGCACAAGCAAAAGGAGAACGTTTTCAAGTTAATTTAAATGCTTCTTTTGGTCTGAATGGAGCTGGCGCTGGATTTAGTGATACTTATGTAGACACTCAAGATCAACAATTAGCCAACATTGGTTTAAGTATTCCAATCATAAACTGGGGTAGAAATGAGGCTAGAATGAAAACTGCTTTGGCAAACAAACAACTCATTGACTATACGATAGCGCAAGAAGAACAGAATTTTGAGCAAGAGATTTTAACTCAAGTAAGACAATTAGATGTACTCAATCAGCAAATTGAGATATCAAAGAAGTCTGATGAAGTGGCTCAGAAAAGGTATGATGTAGCACAAAACCGATATCTCATTGGAAAGATTGACATCACTAACTTAAACATTGCCTTGACAGAAAAAGACAATGCTAAAAGGAGCTACATCAATGCTCTGAGAACCTATTGGATCGCATATTTTGACTTACGTCGTTTGACGTTATATGATTTTGCCAATGGCAATATGCTTTATACTGAGAGAGATGATTAATTGATCTTTTTCTTCATACATTTGGGACACAAAACCTATCATAATGCTCTCAGAACTTCAAAGACAAAAAATTTCACATTACTTCAAAGTAGTACTCGATCAAGATAGAAATGGTGTCTTAGATGAAAATGATTTTAAGGAGATAGGCGAATCTCTATGCTTATTATGGATTTTTAAGCCTGATTCAGACGAATACAACAAAGTAATGAGCAGCTGCTTGAAAAGTTGGGAGATGTTCAAGACCTACTTCAATACGCAAAACGCAGTTGCTAATGGGGATCAGTTTCTGAATTTTTGTGATTCAATGATCTCGAATGAAGACAAAACGCTCTACAGAGAGTTTGTTTCACTTATGATTGGAAGCATTTTTGATTCGTTTGATCTTAATGATGACGGTGTAATATCATCCGATGAATACACCGATATGTTCCTCTGCTATCATATTCCGATTAAGCATTCTGCTAAAGCATTCGTTAAACTAGATAGAGACGGAAGCGGTAACGTGACAAAATCAGAATTGATGGAAGGCGTAGATGAATTTTTCCTTTCTAGCGATCCTAAGTCAAGAGGCAATTGGTTATTTGGTTTTTGGGCAGATAGATAAGCTTCTAACTCATCACTAAATCTACCTTTTTACTAGCTTTTGCGAATGATGGAAGTGTTCATTAAAAGCTTGTATTTGATACGTTCCTACTGATAATTTTTCTAATAAAAGAGAAGCTTCTTTTGTCGAAACTACTTTTTCAAAGACCTTCCTGCCACTCAGATTGTAAACAAGCAATTGAAAGTTAGAAGATGAAAAATCAATATTTATCTCATTCGTAAATGGATTTGGGTAAATAGCAAATTCGGCTCTATTGTTATTAACAATCATAATCGTAGAGCTTAACTCACTCTTCCCATCAAAATCTATTTGTAGGAGACGATAATAGGAAGTTTGCAAAAATGAATGATCCACAAATGAATAATTGATAATCTCATT